>JAKAIJ010000229.1 GCA_021814355.1 Acidobacteriota bacterium | reverse complement strand
CGACGGTCAGATCGGAAGGCAGATAAGGGCTCGGGTCCGCCTGCTCGTTGTGGCGCTTGAGGAGCCGGCAGAGCGCCGCGGCCACGTCGGCGGCGGGCATCTTCCGGCCGGACCGGTACAGGTAGATGGACTGGCGCGAGCGTCCGGTGGCCCGCGCGGCTTCGGAGGCGCTCACCGCCAGCCGGTCCATGGCGCGCTTGAGGGGGGTCTCCGGCATGACATCCTCCCATCAATTGCAACCATAGTATACATTTTTGGAAATTATCTGTCAAGTGCAACTATAGAGATGATCCGGGAACGGGCTCGTCGCGGTGACTCCGCCGCGTATCCCGAGACGGGCGGGGATGTCGGTCTCGGGAGAGAACCGCGGTTGAAAGCTTGCGGTGATAACTATATTATAGGGGCATGGACGTGCCGGACCTGGAAGAGGTGCGACAGAAGCTCCGCGAGCGCCTCCGGCTTCCCGGGGAGCGGAAGCGCCTCTCCAAGCTCGTCGGCGAGCCGCCCGCCTTCGAATCTCAGATGACCGCCTACAACAGCCTCCCGCGCATCGCGAGCGGGGACATCGAGCGGCCGTCCTACCAGGTGGTCGAGGCCGTGGCGAAGGCCATCGGGATGTCCAGCGCTCCGAGGAGAATCCCCGTCATCTCCCTGGCGCCGGGGAAGGAGGGGCAGGCCTTCACGGACCAGGGCTATCCGGCGGGCGGCGGGATGTACGAAATCGAAGGCCCGTCCGACCTCCGCGACCCCCACGCCTTCGCGGTGCAGATCCGCGAGGACAGCATGGCGCCCAAGTACGACCCGGGCCAGGTCGTCTTCGTGGACACCACCAAAGCCCCGGTCAACAACGACTACGCCGTGGTGGGCCTGGTCTCGGGCGAGAAGTACGTCACGCGGTGGCGGTGGCGGCAGCGGGACGGCCTGGTCACCCTGGAGAGCGTGAACGCGGACTACAAACCGGTCAAGGTGCGGCGCGAGAAGGTGGCATTCGCCTACAAGATCGTGGGGACGAAGGAACGGTAGTGGGGCGGGTCGGAAAGACCACAATTGAACTAGGGCCTGTTCGCATAACGTGCGAACGGCGGACGAGCGTCTCGCTTCTCCTTCCCCGAACGGGCGCTGGGGCCGTCGGAGCCGAAATCGCTTGCGGAGCGAAGCGGAGAGGCGGCGTCCCGGCGCCCTTTGCGCCTTGGCGCGAAACCGCTTCTTGAATCTTCATAGCCAGCCCGCCCCGCGCATGGCACTTCGCTTGCTCCAGGGCATTGCGACAAGGTTGCAAGCGTGAACACGCCCTAGCGCTCGCCCGAGTCCATTACGGAAACTTCTCCGCACGCGGCGGGGAGAGCCTCATCCCCTGGAAAAGACTGCAACTATAGGATACAATTTGGTTTTCACCGGGTTTCCGGGCACGGCAGTCTGTGGAGGAAGGCCCCATGGCGAAGGAGCGCGACGAGAGGGCGATCACCCCCCGCGGCGAAGACTACAGCCAGTGGTACCAGGACATCGTCCTGCGCGCCGAGCTCGCGGACTATTCGCCGGTCAAGGGCTGCATGGTCATCCGCCCCGCGGGCTATGCCCTCTGGGAGAACCTCCAGAAGGCGTTGGACGGGATGTTCAAGGCGACGGGCCACGCCAACGCCTACTTCCCGCTCTTCATTCCGATGTCCTTTCTCTCCAAGGAAGCGGAGCACGTCGAAGGCTTCGCGAAGGAGTGCGCGGTCGTCACGCACCACCGCCTCGGCGCGGCGCCGGAGGGCGGCGTTCGGCCCGACCCGGCCAGCGCGCTCGAGGAGCCCCTCGTCGTCCGGCCCACCTCGGAGACCATCATGTACGCGATGTTCTCCAAGTGGATCAAGAGCTACCGCGACCTCCCGCTCCTCCTGAACCAGTGGGCCAACATCGTCCGGTGGGAGATGCGGACTCGCCTCTTTTTACGGACCACGGAGTTCCTCTGGCAGGAGGGCCACACGGCCCACACCACGCACGAGGAGAGCTGGAAAGAGGTCCTGGACATGCTCGGCGTCTACGCCCGCTTCGCGGAAGAGTGGATGGCCGTGCCCGTCCTCAAGGGGGTGAAGACCGACTCCGAGAAGTTCGCGGGCGCCCTCAAGACCACCTGCATCGAGGCGATGATGCAGGACGGCAAGGCCCTCCAGTCGGGCACGAGCCACGACCTCGGCCAGAACTTCGCCAAGGCCTTCGACGTCAAGTTCCAGGACGAGAAGGGCGAGTGGCGCTACTGCTGGCAGACGAGCTGGGGCGTCTCCACGCGCCTCATCGGCGCCCTCGTCATGGCCCACAGCGACGACCAGGGGCTGGTCATTCCGCCGAAGCTCGCCGCCACCCACGCGGTGATCGTCCCCATCTACCGCGACGACGCGGGCAAGGCCAAGGTCCTCGACACGGCGCGCTCCCTCAAGGCCACGCTCGCCGGCGCGGGCCTCGGCGTCGTCCTGGACGACCGCGAGAACCTCTCGCCCGGCTTCAAGTACAACGAGTGGGAGCTGAAGGGCGTCCCCGTGCGCCTGGAGATCGGTCCCCGCGATGTGGAGGCGGGCTCGTGCGTGGCCGTCCCCCGCGTGCCCACGCGCGGCCTGCGCGACGGCGAGAAGCGGCAGAAGGAAACCTTGTCGCTGGCGGGGGCTCCCGAGTCCCTCAAGTCCCTGCTCGACGACCTCCAGAGGGCACTCTTCGACCGGGCGCTCAAGTTCCGCGAGGAGCACTCCTACAAGACCGACGACTACGCCGCCTTTCGGCGCGACATCGAAAAAGGCGGCTTCTTCTGGGCCCACTGGTGCGGCGGCGCCGCGTGCGAAGAGAAGGTCAAGGAGGAGACCAAAGCCACCATCCGCTGCATCCCCTTCGACGCCGAGAAGGAGGCGGGGGCCTGCATGATCTGCGGCGGCGCCAGCCCTCAGCGCGCGGTTTTCGCCAGGGCGTATTGAGGCGCGGGCCTCACTCCGGCAGAAGACGGTTTTTCTCTGACGCATCCCTTGCCGCTGGGTCGCACCTCGACCTGGGATGATGGCGTTAAACCTTCGTCTTATCTCCAGCTCAACCATCAGCCGATGCGGGGGGAGCCTCGCTACCCTATCTTTAGATTCGTGGGAGACGGTTTCGCGGAAGCGGGACTTGCCCACCGTCGAGGAGGCGAAATCCGTGAGAATAAGAGCGGCCCACGCCGTGGTTCTCTTCGCTACGTTGGCGGCCTCGCTGGCGTCCCTCGGGCAGGAAGCGGCGCCGACGATGACCTCGGCCCTCTCCTTCGAGCAGCGGGTCGAAGCGCAGGAGGCGATCGAACGAGTATTCTGGGCGAAGCGGATCTGGCCCAAGGACAACCCCGGACCCAAGCCCCACTTCGAGACCTTCATGAGCCAGGACGAAATCGCCGCGAAGGTGCGCTCGGCGATGGAGCGCGCCACGGCCCTCGAAAGCCGTCTCGGCCGTCCCATCTCGGAAGCGGACCTCGACGCCGAAATCCTCCGGATGACGGCGAACTCGCGCGATCCGGAGACGCTCAAAGCTCTCAAGGATGCCCTCCACAACGACCTTGTCCTTCTGCGCGAGTGTCTGGCGAAGCCGGCGCTCGTGGACCTGCAGGAGGCCAAGGACCAGTGCCTGCCCGAAGCCGAAGCGGAGGCCGGCGCCTTGCCCGAGAGCCCCGACGCCCCACAGAGCACTCTGGGTGTCCCGAACTCCTGGGCAGCGACTTCCACCGCTGGAGCGGCGGCACGGACGGAGCACACGGCCGTCTGGACGGGAGCTGAGATGATCGTCTGGGGCGGGTGGGACGGCACCTACAGCGCTCCCAACTACCTGCGTAGCGGGGGACGCTATACCCCCGCCACCGACTCCTGGGCGGCCACGTCAACGGGCACCAACTGCCCAACGGCGCGGCGTTACCACACGGCCGTCTGGACAGGCACCTGGATGATCATCTGGGGAGGATCGGCAGGCTCCGGCAACTTCGACACGGGAGGACGCTACAACCCCTCGACCAACACCTGGAGCGCCGTGTCCGTCCCTGTCGGAATTCTTGGGCGGCACGGGCACTCTGCCGTGTGGACGGGCTCGGAGATGATCATCTTCGGGGGGGACGACTCCCAGATGTCTACGAATGGGGTTCCCTGGCGGTACAACCCGACGACCGATTCCTGGACGGCGGGCACCGCGACCGTGAACGCGCCTCTCTGGCACACGGCGACGTGGACAGGGAGCGAGATGGTGATCTTCGGGGGATGCCTGCCGGTCTGGGGATG
>JAKAIJ010000017.1 GCA_021814355.1 Acidobacteriota bacterium | reverse complement strand
GGCTGTGGGCTTGCCGCCTGCCGAGGGAGGCCAACAAAGCCATGCGACGCCCGCCGCGAGCGCCCGAAGGGACGGGGCCATCCGCGCGCCTGGCTGCGTCAGCTCGCTCGTCCGATGGTCTCCAACATCGCCCTTCGCTCGCTTCCTTGCCCGGGGCCAGGCCGCCGGGGGGCTCCCGGCGCGTTGCCCGCCGGGCGGGTGCAGATTCGCGAAGGCGCGACGACACCGTGCCGACAGCACGGAGAGGAGCGCCGACAAACGAAGATGCCCCGCCCGGCGGCAACCCGGAGGGCCGCCGCGCCCTGGGCGGTTCGCTGCGTTCCGGCTCGTCGGAATGGTGACGCCATGCCTTCCTCGCCGCGCCTTGCGCCCCATCCCAGGGCGCGGGCGGCGCGCCCGAGTTCCCCCGGTGGCCTGGTCCCTTCATCGCGGCTGGCCTCCGTCGCGACCCCGTTCCATCCGCGGAGCGGCCCCAGGGGCGCAAGGGATTGGGGGCCATCTGCGTTGTTGCGGCTCGTTGACGATGGGACACCGCATCGCCCTCCTCGCCGCGCCTAGCATCCCGGGGTCCGGCCCCTCGGAGGGCTCCCGGCGCGTTGCCCCCGGCGCCGGAGCGGATTCCAGGCGGCCCGACGACGGCGTGCCGGCAGCACTCCGAGGAGGGCCAACGCCGAAGACGCCCGGCCCCGGGGCAACCCGAAGGGACGCCGCGGCCTGGGCGCCCCGCCGCGTTGCGGCTCGTCGCCGATGCCCCCTGCATCTGTCTTCTCCCCGCGCCTTGCGTGGCATCCCAGGGCGCTGGCGTCGCGCCAGAGATCCTCCGAGGGCCAAACCCCTTACCCCCAAGCCTCTTGCGCGCGGCCCATGCGAGTTTCTCAGCCGCCTGTTAAGCCCGTGAGGGCGTGGGGGTTCGGGTTGACCGGGGCGGCCCGGTCGGGTATGATGGCCGACTCTCGTCTCCCGCCGGGGAGAGAAAGGACGCCATGAGCCGATCGTTCCTGTTCACCTCGGAGTCGGTGACCGAGGGCCACCCCGACAAGATCGCCGATCAGGTCAGCGACGCGGTGCTCGATGCCATCCTGGCCAAGGACCGGCACGGCCGCGTGGCGGTGGAGACCCTCCTGAAGACGGGCTTCTGCGTCGTGGCGGGGGAGATCACCACCTCCTGCTACGTGGACATCCCGAAGATCGTGCGCAGGACGATCACGGGGATCGGCTACGTGGACAGCGCCATGGGCTTCGACGGCCACACCTGCGGCGTCCTGGTGGCGATCGAGGGCCAGTCCGCCGACATCGCCCAGGGGGTGGACGGGAAGAAGAGCGCCCGGAAGGAGCAGGGCGCCGGCGACCAGGGCATGATGTTCGGCTTCGCTTGCGACGAGACCCCCTCGCTCATGCCCGCCCCCATCACCTACGCCCACGCCCTCACGCGGCGCCTCACGGAGGCCCGGAAGAAGGGCGTCCTCCCGTTCCTCCGCCCCGACGGCAAGAGCCAGGTGACGGTGCGCTACGAAAACGGCCGCCCGGCGGCCATTGACGCGGTGGTGGTCTCCTCCCAGCACTCGGACGCGGTTTCCAACGGCCAGATCCACGACGGCATCCGCGAAGAGGTCATCGCCAAGGCCCTCCCGAAGAAGCTCCTCAACGGCCGGACCAAGATCCACATCAACCCCACGGGCCGGTTCGTCATCGGCGGGCCGATGGGCGACTCGGGGCTCACCGGGCGCAAGATCATCGTGGACACCTACGGCGGCATGGGCCGGCACGGCGGAGGCGCCTTCTCGGGGAAGGACCCGTCCAAGGTGGACCGGTCGGCGGCCTACATGGGGCGCTACATCGCCAAGAACGTCGTGGCGGCCGGGCTCGCGGCGCGCTGCGAGGTCCAGGTGGCTTACGCCATCGGCGTGGCGGACCCGGTAAGCGTCCTCGTGGAGACGTTCGGCACGGCCACGGTTCCCGAGGCGCGCATCGAGAGGGCCATCCGGGAGACCTTCGGGCTCAAGCCCCGCGAGATCATCCAGAGCCTCGACCTGCTGCGGCCCATCTACCAGAAGACCGCCGCGTACGGCCACTTCGGCCGTACCGAAAAGGAGTTCACCTGGGAACGGACCGACCACGCCGCGGCCCTGCGCGACCACGCGGGCCTCAGGGCGAGGAAGGGGGGCGCCTGATGCGCCACGACGTAAAGGACCTCGCCCTTGCCGCCCGCGGCAAGGCCCGCATCCTCTGGGCCGACCGGAACATGCCCGTCCTGCGCGCCATCCGCGAGCGCTTCGAGAGGGAAAAACCCCTGAAGGGCGTCCGGGTGGCGGCCTGCCTCCACGTGACCACCGAGACCGCCAACCTCATGCGGACCCTCGTGGCCGGTGGGGCCCAGGTGGCCCTCTGCGCGAGCAACCCGCTCTCCACTCAGGACGAGACCGCCGCGAGCCTGGTGCAGGACTGGGGGGTCGCGACCTTCGCCGTCAAGGGCGAGGACCACGACACCTACTACAGGCACCTCAACGCCGTCGTGGACGAGAAGCCGGCCATCACGATGGACGACGGCGCCGACCTGGTGTCGCTGCTCCACAGCGGTCGCAAGGAGGCGCTCCCGGGCGTGGTCGCCGGCACGGAGGAGACCACCACGGGCGTCATCCGGCTGCGGGCCATGGCCCAGCACGGCGTATTGGGTTATCCCATCATCGCCGTGAACGACGCCATGACGAAGCACTTCTTCGACAACCGGTACGGCACCGGCCAGTCCACCCTGGACGGCGTCGTCCGCGCCACCAACATGCTGGTGGGCGGCTCCACCGTCGTGGTCGCGGGCTACGGCTGGTGCGGCAAGGGCGTCGCCATGCGCGCCCGGGGCCTCGGCGCCCACGTGGTCGTCACCGAGGTGGACCCGGTGAAGGCCATCGAGGCGGTCATGGACGGCTTCGACGTGAGGCCCATGGCCGAGGCGGCGCCCCGGGGCGACCTCTTCATCACGGTCACCGGGAACAAGCACGTCATCCGCAACGAGCACTTCCTCGCCATGAAGGAGGGCGCCATCGTCTGCAACTCGGGCCACTTCAACGTGGAGCTCCAGCTCGAGGGCGGCCTCTACGGCCTGGCCCGGTCTCGCCAGGAGGTCCGCGACCTGGTGGAGGAGTTCCTCCTGCCCAATGGCCGCCGCATCTACGTCCTGGCCGATGGCAGGCTCGTGAACCTCGCCTGCGCCGAGGGCCACCCGGCCATGGTCATGGACATGTCCTTCGCCAACCAGGCCCTCTCCGCGGAGTGGATCCTGAAGCACCGCGAGGGGCTCGGCAGAACGGTCCACGTCATCCCCGAAGAGCTCGACCGGGAGATCGCCCGCATCAAGCTCGGGACCATGGGCTACGCCATGGACGTCCTCACCGACGAGCAGAGGGCCTACCTCGCCTCCTGGCAGGAGGGCACCTGAGCGGGCCCGACGGGGGGCGATGGTCCCCGTTCGGGAGGTGGCCGCGCGCGCGGCGGGGTCCCGGTCGCCCTTTACACCGGGCGGGGAGTCGGGTACACTGAAGGCAAAGAAGAGGGAGGTAGGACATGGCGGACGAAGTGGGTGCGGGCAAACCCTACAGCGATGAAGATAAGATCCACCTGTTCCTCGCGTACTTTGGCATCTTCTCCCTGATTCCGTTCTTCATGTTCAAGGACAAGCGGAGCGACCCCCAGAAGGAGTACGTCTACTGGCACGCGCGCCAGGGACTGGCGCTCGCCCTGGTGGTCTTCGTGCTCTGCATCGTCTTCATGTTCGGGGGCTTCGTCCTCGCCTTCATCCCGGTGGTGGGATGGCTCCTCTCCTGCCTCATGTGGGTGATCCTCATCGTCATCGCCTGGGGCGGCGCGATCATGGGCTGGATCAAGGCCTTCGGCGGCACGAAGTGGGAGATGCCCGGAATCTCGAAGATCGCCTCCATGTTCAACTAGAGTCTAAGGCGGTCGCCAGATGCGCGGAACCGCGGGGCCTGCGGCGCAGGCCCCGTTTTCTTTGCGGGAGAGGACGTGACGGCGCGCGCGCTGGTCCTGGGCCTCGACACCTGCACCTTCTGGCTGAACCTGGCTCTCCTCGACGGACGGGGAGGCCTCGTGGGGGCGCTCCACGAGCGCGTGGCGACCCACGCCACGGGGCTCGTACCGGCGATTCTCGCCCTCCTGGACCGGGCGGGGGCCTCGCCCGAGGGCCTCGCGGCGGTGGGCGTCGTGACGGGGCCGGGCTCGTTCACCGGCCTCCGCGTGGGGCTGGCCGCGGCGTTGGGGCTCGCCCGGGCGCGGGGGACCCCCGCCTACGGACTGGACAGCCTCACCGCCCTCGCCCTGGCTTACGGCCGGGAGGGGGAGGGGATCGCCCTCCTCGACGCCCGCCGGGGCCAGGTCTACTGCCGGCGGTTCAGGGCCCGCGCCGGATCGCTCGAGTCCCTCTCGGAGCCCGAGGCCCTCGATCCTGCCGACGCTCTTCCTGCGGGGGTCGAGCTCGCCTGGGCCGTCGGGGACGGCGTACCGCTCCTACCGGTGCTGCCGGGGAGCTGTTTCAGCGCGCCCGACATCCCCAATCTCGCCTTGCCCGCCGCAAGGTCCGCCCTGGCACGCCTCTCCGCCGGCGAGCCGGGAGACACGCTCCACGCGCTCTACGTCCGCGCGCCCGACGCGGCCATGCCCCCGGGCAGGCGGGCGCGTTGACCGCGGGAGGGCGGCGGGATAGAATCCCCCTCCGAGGTCGCATGCGCTACGTGGAGCCCCTCTTCAGGCCCCCCTCCGAAGCAGAGAGCCTCATCTTCCAGGTGACCGTGGGCTGCTCCCACAACGCCTGCACCTTCTGCGCCATGTACCGCACCAAGCGGTACGCCGTCCGCGAGGTGGAGGATCTCCTCGATGAGATCCGGGAGGCGGGCAAGAGATGGCCGGAGGCGCCACGGGTCTTCCTGGGGGACGGGGACGCGCTGGCGGCCCCCACGCAAACGCTCCTGGCGGTGCTCCGGGCGCTGAGGGAGAACCTACCGTGGCTGCGGCGGGTGAGCCTCTACGCTTCCCCCTCCAACCTCCTCGAGAAGTCGCCGGAGGAGCTCTGGACCCTGCGCGAGGCCGGCCTATCGCTCTTCTACCTGGGGCTCGAGTCGGGGGACGACGACGTGCTGAGGGCGGTCCGCAAGGGGGCCACGGCGGCCCAGACCGTGGAGGCGGTGAAAAGAGGCCACGCGGCGGGGATGCGGTCGTCGGTCATGCTCCTCTTGGGCCTCGGCGGGGTGGAGGGTTCGGAGAACCACGCGGCGCGCTCCGCCGAGGCGCTCAACGCCATGCAGCCCCACCATCTCTCCTGCCTCACCTGGTTTCCGGTTCCCCAGGCGCCGCTCCACCGGCGGATGGCCACGGGAAAGTTCGTTCTCCCGGACGACGCGGGCATCCTTGCGGAGTTGGAAACCCTCCTGCGCCGCTTGGCGCTGGAGGAGACGGTTTTCCGCGCCAACCACGCCTCCAACCCGCTGCCCATCGGCGGGCGCCTCTCCCGGGACCGGGAGAAGCTCCTCGCCGCCGTGGATGCGGCCCGCCGCGGGCTCCTGCCCCTGCGGCCCGCCTTCCTGAGAGGGACCTGATGCGCCCACGACGACCTCCGGCGACCCTCGCGCTGCTCCTGCTCGCGCTCGCCCTGGCCCCCCGCGCCGCCGCCGGGGCGGGTGGCTCCCTCTTCGAGCGCTCCTTGGCGGAGGCTTGGGAGGGCCGGCGCGGAGCGGGCTCCATCGTGGCACTCCACCGGGCCGCCGATCTCGCGTCCCAGGCCCCCAGCGGCGAGCCCCTCCTGATTCTCCTGACCCGGCTGGCGGCGGCTCCCGACGCCCAGCCCGAGGTGAAAGCCCACGCCCGCGAGCTGCTGCGCGCCCAGCTTCAGGCGAGGGGGCGATGGAAGGAGGCGGAGGCGCTCACGGCGGCGCAGGGGTTCGTGCGCTCCTGGCTGGTCCTCGGTCCCTACTCGGACGAGAGCAAGCTCGGCTGGGACACGCCCTTCGACCCCGAGCGGGCTCTCGATTTCGCGGGCCGCTACTTCGGGAAGGAGGAGCACGAAATTTCCTGGAGGCGGGCGCCCCAGGGCCGCGGGGACGAGCTGGTACGCCTGGACGCCTTTCTCGCGCCCGCCGAGAAGGTGGTCGGCTACGCCGCCGCCTTCGTCCGCGTGGAGCAGGACACCCCGTGCGTCCTGCGGGGCGGTTACAACGAGGCCCACAAGATCTGGGTGGACGGCGAGCAGGTGGGAGGCGCCCGGCGGTATAACGGGCGCGCCTTCGACCACTTCGCCGATCCCTGCACGCTGCGCAGGGGGTGGAACCTCATCCTGGTGAAGGTCTGCAACCAGGAGGCGAGCTGGAACTTCACCTTGAGGCTCACCGATTCCCGGGGGGCGACTTTAAGAGGGTGGAGGGCCACCTCCGACCCCGGCGAGCCCAAGGAGCGCCTGAGCGCCATCCTCGCTAAGGACGGCTCACCGGCCGGAGGAGCAGCCCCCTACGACCCGGGGGCGGAACTGGCGCGCGGGGCGAAGGTGGGCGATCCCCGCGCCAAGCTCCTCTGGGGCGAATACCTCTACCGCGCGAGGACCTTCGACCGCAGCGAACAGAGGGACACGCAGATTCTGCGCGAGGCCGCGGAGGCGCTGAAGAGCGATCCCTGGGCCTTCGTGCTCCTCGGCGACTCCGAACCGGACCACAACCTCCAGCGCGACGCCTGGACCAAGGCCACGGCCCTGGACCCCGCGGACGCGGGGGCGCTGCGGCGTCTGGGTGAGTACTACTTGAGGCGCAACATGCCGCTGGTGGGGCTCCGGTACCTGGACCGGGCGCTCGCCGCGTCGCCGGGCGACTTGGCGGTCCTCTGCGCGCGGGACCGGGCCCGGCTGCGGTTCCTCACCGACGGACTCGCCGCGGCGGACCTCCGGGTCTTGGCCGCCCGGTTTCCCGAGTCGGACTGCGTGCAGGAGGCCTACCTCGAGAGCCTACGAGCCCTCGGCGAGGGCGACCGGCGGGCGTCGGTTCTCGCGGCCTTCGTCCTGCGCCACCAGACCCTGGAGGGCCCCCAGTTCGAGCTGCTCCAGCTCTACAGGTCCGCCGGAAAGGGGAAGGAGGCCGAGGCGCTCTACGCCGATTTTATCGCCCGCGTTCCCTTCAACCGAGAGGCGGTTCGCGGAGAAGCGACCTGGCTGCTGGCCCTCAACCGGCCCGCCGACGCGAAGGCGGCCCTGGCCCCCGCCCTGGGGTGGGCGCCCGACTGGCCGGAGGGGCAGGCGCTCTCGGCCGATATCGCCCTGGCCCTGGGGGACCGGGAGGCCGCCCTCGCCGGCTACCAGCGGGCCCTCGAGCTCAAACCGCAGGCGGAGGAGTGGAAGCAGAAGGTCGCCTACCTCCGCCCCCAGGAGTCCCCCTTTTACGGGGCGTACAAGGTCGAGCGCGCCGACCTGCCCGCGCCCGGCCCGTCGGACCGCGAGCAGCCCCTGGTGGTGCTCGTGGACAACACGGTGGTACAGGTGCAGGAGTCCGGGCTCTCGAGCCGCTACACCCAGAGGGTTCTCCAGCTCCTCCAGGCGGGGGCCGCGCGGCAGATGCAGTACTACCCGATCCCCTTCGACCCCGACCGGCAGGAGGTGCGGGTCCTCGACGCCTGCGTGCTCAAGTCCGACGGGGCCAAGGTCCACGCGGACTCCTTCGTCACCGACGCCCTCTCGGACCCCCAGGTCCGGCTCTACTATCGGAACCGCAACCTGGTCCTCCACTTCCCAGGCCTCCAGCCTGGAGACCGGCTCTGGGTCGAGTACGTCGTTTCCGACGTGGCCGACCGCAACGACTACGGGCGGTACTTCGGGGACCTGGAGCTTTTCTCGGAGAATGCCCCCGTCCTCCTCAAGCGTTACACCCTCCAGCTGCCGGCGGCCCTGGAGCTTCACGTGAGGCAGGAGAGGCTGGACGTGCGCCCCATCGTCGTCTCCCGCCCGGATCGGAAGATCTACAGCTGGACCCAGCGGGAAGTCCCGCGCGCCCAGCAGGAGCCCGGGATGCCCGGGTTCACCGAGTCCAGCCCGTACCTCCACGTCTCCACCTTCGCCGACCGGGAGGCGATGGGGGCCTGGTACGCCGGGTTCATCCAGGACCAGTGGGAGGTGACCCCGGCCGTGCGGGACCAGGTGGCCTCGCTGGTGAAGGGACTCTCCGGGGACGCCGAGAAGGTCCGCGCCGTCCACACCTGGGTCGTCCAGCAGACCCGCTACGTGGGCCTCGAGTTCGGCGTCCACGGCTACAAGCCCTACAAGGCGCGGCAGATCTTCGAGCGCCGCTTCGGGGACTGCAAGGACAAGGCGCTGCTCCTCTGCGCCATGTTGCGCGCCGCGGGGGTGGACGCCTGCATGGTGCTGGTCCGCACCCGCAACCTGGGGGCCCTCGCCGACACGCCGGCGTCCCTCGCGGTCTTCAACCACTGCATCGCTTACGTGCCCTCCTTGGACCTCTACCTCGACGGCACCGCGGAGTACTCGGGCCTCCACGAGCTGCCGTGGCAGGACCGGGGGGTGGAGGTGCTCCTCGTCTGCGCGGACGGGAAGGCCCGGAAGGCCACGACCCCGCTGGACCAGGTGGAGGACAACCGCTACGACGTGGCCTACACGCTCTCGCTCGCGCCCGGCGCCGCCGACGCGGAGTTCGCGGCGGAGGTCGGCTTCGCGGGCCAAGAATGCGCCTGGGTGCGCCGGAGCTACCAGGACCCGGACAAGCGCCGCGAGCTCTTCGAAAAGGGGCTCTCGAGCAACTTCCCGGGCACCCGCGTGGGGAAAGTGGCCTGCGGCGACCTGTCCGATCTCAACCGGTCCGTGCGCTTTGCGCTGGAGGGGCGGCTCGGCGGGGTGGCGCGGGCCGACGGCCCCGGCCGAGCCAGCGTTCCCACGTGGCTGGGGAACCTCGACATGGCGGAGCAGTACGGGCGGCTCGCGTCGCGCGCCTTCCCGCTCGAACTCGCCTACCCCTGGCGCCAGCGCTACGCCGTCACCTACCGGGTCCCGGCGGGGTACGCGGTGGAGGCCCCTCCGGAGCTCCGCTTCGACACGCCCTTCGGCGCCTTTTCCCGTGCCGTGACCCGCTCGGAGGGGGCGCTCACCGTCGTGACCGAGGTGACCCTCTCCACGCGGCGCGTCGAGCCCGACCGATACGCCGCGTTCCGCGAGTTCTGCATCCGGGTAGACCAGGCCGTCTCCGAGCGGGTACGGGTCCTTCCCGCGGGAGGTGCACCATGAGCCGCCGCCCGTTCCTCGCCGCCGCCCTCCTCGTTTTCTCCTGCGCCGCCGTGGCGCAGGCGCCTGCGGAGCTGAGCCCCGCCTGGAAACGGGCCCTCGACGGTGGCACCGCCGCCGAGCTCGAGAAAGCCTTCGCAGCCGAGCTGGAGGCGAAGCCCGCCGATGCGCTGGGCGCCTACGCGCTCGCCCTGGCCCATTTGGCCTCGGGGGAGCGCGAGCAGGCGGTGGTCGCCGCCGTCGAGGGGCTGCGCCGGGACCCCGCGAGCCCCGCCGCGTTCCTCCTGGAGGACCTACTCACCGAGGAGGCGTTCTTCAACGAGGCCACCACCCGCCTCGTCTCCGACAACCTGGCGGCGCTGGGGGAGCCGGCCTCCCTCGAGCCGCTGGTACGCTTCAACCTCCGCTGGCTCGCCTACCGGCTCGCCGCCAGGAGGGGGACCCCCGCGGAGCGCCGCGGCGCCATGCGGCGCGCGGGATTCGTGGACCGCGGGTACTTCGCGGTGCAGGCGAGCACCCGCGCCCGCCTCGACTTCCTGGCGCGGACCGGCCCGGAGGCGGGCCGGTGGGGCGATCTCTCCTGGGAGGCCTCCCAGTGGGATCTCCCGCTGACGCGGCCCCCCCTCTACAGGATGCCCGAGGACCGCGAATGCAACGTCTTCGCTTACTTCCCGTTCTCCCTGGCCGGGGAGACCGAGGCGATCGTCTACTGCAACGCGGCCACCTCCTTCCGCGTCTACCTGGACGGTGCAGAGATCCTCAGCAAGAACAGCTTCCGCCGCCAGGAGAACCCCACCGCGGTCCAAAGGGTCTTCCTCGGAGCGGGCGCCCACTCCCTGCTGGTGAAGACGTTCTGCGCCGGGCGGGGCGAGGGGATCCACCTGGCGCTCCTGGACGGGACGGGGGTGGCCCTGCCCCTCACCTGGACCGAGGGGGCGTTCGCTCCTCCCGGCCGCCCGGCCCCCTCCAGGAACCTGGGCCCCCTCGCGACCCGCTTTCCCGGCGAGTTCCCCGCGGCGGACCCGCGCGCACCGGCGCTGGAGGGGCTCTACGCGCGGTGGATGGGCGACGTGGCCTCCGGCCGGCTCCAGCTCGAGCGGGCCGCGGCGGGGGCGCCGCAGTGCCTCTTCTGGAATCTGCTGGTGGCCCAGGCCTACCTCTTCCAGGCGGACGACCTTCCGTCCCGCCTCGCCCAGAGCCGCTCGGAAAAGGCCGTGGAAGCGGTGACCGCCATTGACCCGGAATGCCCCCTCGCGCGGTTCTGCCTAGCGCTCATGAAGAACGCCTCGTCCGATTCCGACGAGGACCTGCCCATCCTCAAGCAGCTTCTCGAGCAGCACCCGGGCGACTACCGCTGGGGCCTCCGGCTGGCCTCCCGGCTCCAGCAGAAGGGGTGGATGGCGGAGGCGCGTGAGGTCCTCGAGAGCGTCCGGTCGTCGCACCCGGCCAGTGAGGAGGTGGAGTCCGCCTGGGCCGGTTTTGCGGGGGCCCTGGCGGACCGGGCCGTCCAGCGCGAGGCAATCGCGCGGCTCGCCAAGCTCCGCGGCGCCGACCCGGAGCAGGAGGACTACCTGGAATCCACCCTCCAGTGGGACGCGCTCAGGGTCCTGCTCGAGCGGGAGGCGCAGGACTACGGCGACCGCGACCTGACCTTCGCGCGGCGCCTCGCGAAGCTCGACGCCCGCGCGGGAGAGTACGCCGCGGCGGAGCGCGGATTCCGGGCGCTGGCGGCGGCGAACCCCGAGGACGAGGAGGCCGCGCTCATGCTGGCCCGGGTGCTTTTCCTCCAGGGCCGGGATGTCCAGGCCCGGGAGGTCTGGGACGGACTGAAGAAGCAGCGCCCCCGGCTCTTCCAGATTGATGTGGCCCGCTGGGTGCTGGGCGAGCCGCTCCCCTTCGAGGACCACCACCTGACGCTGCAGCAAGTGCTTTTGGAGGACAAAACCGAGGGGCCCGAGTCGGCCCCCTCCTCCCTGGTGCTCGACCAGCAGTACACCCGCGTGGAGCCCGACGGCGCGTCCCTCGAGCGGTACCACGGGATCATCCGGGTCAACGACAAGGAGGGCGTGGACCGCGAAGGCGAACAGTCCCTGCGGGGCCAGGTGATCCTTGCCGTGCGGACGGTGAAGCCCGACGGCAGGGTCCTGGAACCAGAGCAGATCCCCGACAAGGCCACCATCAGCATGCCGGGGCTGGAGCCGGGCGACCTGGTGGAGTACGAGTACGTCACCTTCCTGCCGCCCAACGAAATCCGAAGCCGCTCCTACATCACCGCTCAGGTCTTCCTCTTCCAGGACCTGGACCGCCCGTTCCACCGCACCCAGTGGTACCTCGAGTACCCGTCGGATATGGCCATGGAGTTCTACGAGCAGAACCTTCCCAGGCCCGCCGAAGTGGTTTCCGGCGCGGGCCGCGAGGCCCGCAACTGGGAGTTCCGCTCCATGCCGCGGCTGGCGCCGGAGCCCAACACGCCCTACAAGACGCTCTTCGTCCCCCTCGCCGAGGCCGTGGGGGGAATCCACTGGGAGGACATCGGACTCTTCCTGAAGAACCGGCTCATGGGGGCGTTCCAGGTGACGCCGGAGATCGAGGCTCGGTACGCCAACGCGGTGAAGGGAGCGGCGACGCCCCCGGCGAAGCGAGACGCCATCGTCCGCTACGTCCTGAAGGAGGTGGACGGAGAGGAGTCGGAGTCCTGGCAGGACCCGACCCAGACCCTCATGACGCGGCGTGGGAACCGGATCCCCGTCGCGTGCGCCTTCCTCGACCTGGCCGGAATCCCGTACCGGGTGCTCTTCGCGGAGCCGGTCACCAGCCGCACGGACCGCGATGGACTGCCCCAGGCGGGGCGCTACGGGGTGCCGGTCCTTGAGGTGTCGGCGCCCGGGGCGGCGCCGGCGCTCTACACCCTGGCGAGCCCGTACCGCGCGGCCGCCGTGCTGCCTTGGTTCCTCCAGGGGGCGCGAGCGCTGCCGGTTACGGGGGACGAGCCCTGGAAGGCCGTGACCCTCCCGGTCGAGTTCGCCCCCTGGGTCTCGGGCCGGGAGGAGGAGACCCGCACCCTCGCGGCCGACGGCTCGCTCGCCATCGCCCACCGCCAGCGCCTCGATCCCGACTCGGGCGAGTCGCTCCGCGGGACGCTCCAGCGGATCGGAAAGGATCAGTGGGGCAAGGTGCTCCAGATGGCGCTTTCCCGGCAATACGGCAACGCCGACCTCCGTTCCTACGATCTGAAGGACTTCGAGGACGCGGAGCGGCCCCTGGGGTGGAACTACGACCTGACCGTCCGGGGGTTCGCGGTCCGGACCGGGGAGCGGCTCACGGTGACCGAGCCCATCCCGCCGCTCAACCTCTCGAAGCAGCTTGCCAGCCTGGAGAAGCGCGCGCTGCCACTCTCCACCGGCGGTTTCCTTTTCCTGAATCAGGCCTACACCTTGAAGCTCCCGCCCGGCGGGAAGCTGGAGTACGCGCTCCCCTCCCTGGACCTGGAGACGCCCTTCGGGGAGTATCACCTGAAGAGTCGGAGGGAGGGCGACGCCGTCGTCTTCGAGCGCAGGGGGCGCATTCCGTTCCAGGTCCTCTGGCCGGATCGCTACGCGGCCTTCGCCGACTTCCTGAGGAAAGTGGACGCGGCCGAGGCGGGGCAGCTCGTCCTGACGCTCCCTTCCGCGAAATGACGGGGCGCGGTAGAATGGCGTCGAGCTGAGGCCGGACGGCCGGCGGAGACGAGAAGAGGATGGCGAACCCGCTCAAGGAATTCGTTGTGCCCTTCGGCAAGGGCGCCATGATCTTCTCGGAGGGGGACTCCGGCGCGGAGATGTACGTCATCCAGACCGGTTCCGTGGAGCTCTACCGCGTCATCAACGGCGAGAAGCGGTTCCAGCGGACCCTGGAGAAGGGGGACTTCTTCGGGGAGATGAGCCTGCTGGAGGGGCTGCCCCGCACGGCCACCGCGGTGACCCTCGAGGACTCGGAGATCATCGTCATCAACGGGGCGATCTTCGACCAGATGATCAAGAGCAACATCGAGATCGCCGTGCGCATGCTCCGCAAGCTCTCCATGCGGCTGCGCGAGACCACCGAACAGCTCGACGCGCTGCTCGGCGCCGGGAGCGAGCCGCAGGGGGTCGTGGAGGAGTCCGAGAGCCTGAAGGCGGGCCAGTACTCCTTCGTCTTCAACAAGCCCTCCGCGACCAAGGTGGCCGCCGAGGAGGCCGACAAGCCCCTCGTCCTCGCCCAGTTCATCGCCGACGAGAGCCTCAAGGTGTTCCAGGTCTTCAAGGAGATCACCCTCATCGGCCGACAGGACCCGGTCACGGGGATCACCCCCGACATTGACCTGACCGACGAGGACGTGAAGCGGTCGGTCTCGCGCCGCCACGCCAAACTCATCCACAGCAACGGCACCTTCTACCTCGCGGAGGAGGTGGGGACCCTGAACGGGACCTACGTCAACGGCAAGCGCATCCCGACCGGCATCCTCACTCCTATTAAATCGGGGGCCCAAGTGGGGTTCGGGATGCTCCGGCTCAAGTTCGTCGAGGCGCGGCAGAGCAAGGATTGAGGGAAGAGATGGACGAATACAAGAACCTCCTCGTCGAAGCGAAGGACGGCGTAGCCGTGGTGACGCTCAACCGGCCCGAGAAGCTCAACGCCCTGAACCGGGCCACCTTCGAGGAGCTGGCGGCGGTGCAGGAGGCCCTTTCGGAGGACGCGGCGGTCCGGGCCGTGGTGATCACGGGGGCCGGCGAGAAGGCCTTCGCGGCCGGCGCCGACATCGCCGAGATCGCCGCGTGCGACGCGGCGGGGGGGAAGGCCACCGCCCTCTTCGGACAGGGGGTCTTCGCCCGGTGGGAGCGATTTCCCAAGCCCGTCGTGGCCGCGGTCAACGGCTTCGCCCTGGGCGGGGGCTGCGAGCTCGCCATGGCCTGCCACATCCGGCTCGCCTCGGAGAACGCCCAGTTCGGCCAACCGGAGATTGACCTGGGGCTCACCCCGGGCTACGGGGGAACCCAGAGGCTCGCCCGGCTGGTGGGCCGCGGCGCGGCCCTCGAGCTGCTCTTGACGGGGGACCGCATTACGGCCGCCCGGGCCCGCGAGTTGGGCCTCGTCAACGCCGTCTTCCCGAGGGAGAAGCTCCTGGAGGCCGCCCTCGCCCTCGCCAGCCGGCTGGCGGCGAAGGCGCCCCTCGCCGCCGCTTACTGCATCGAGGCGGTGGGGCTCGGCAGCGAGATGCCCCTGGAGGAGGCCTGCTACCTGGAGGCCACGCTCTTCGGGCTCTGCTGCGCGAGCGAGGATATGCGGGAGGGGACCCGGGCCTTCCTCGAGAAGCGGAAGCCCTTGTTCTGCGGACGGTGACGTGCCCCTCGCCGCCCACGTGGTCCCGCCGAGCCCCCGGATCCGCGACGGGAACCGGCTCGAGGTTCTTTCTCGGCGCGATCACGAAACCCTGAGGGAGCACCTCAAGACCATGCACGCGGGACTGCTGGGGGAAAGCGGGGAGGAGAACCTCTGACCCATCCTGAGAGGTGAGCCGGCAGGTAAGGATAGCAGGCGGGGAGGAGGGTCCGCGGTGGTCCGGTTCCGGAAGAAACAGGAGTGGGAGGCATTCCTGGAGGAGCTCAAGGACGCCCTGGGAAAGATGGGCGTCGCCTACCGGGAGACCGGGCGCATCCGGAGCGAGGGGGCGCTCTGCCTCGTCCGCGGCAAGGAGATCCTCATCGTCAACCGGTTCCTCCACCCGATGGACAAGGCGGAACTGGTGCGGCGCGAAGTGAAGGGGCGGGACCTGGAGGGCGTCTTCCTGAAGCCCGACGTGCGGGAGTTCCTCGGTGGCTGAAGTTCCAGAGGCGGTGGGCATCGGCGAGTTCCAGGCGGGCGGCGGCGCGCGGGACTTCATCGTCTACGGGCTGGGCTCGTGCGTGGCGGTGGTCCTCCACGACGCCTCCGCCGGGGTGGGCGGGCTGGCACACGTCCTTCTCCCCGGGCCGCGGCCGCCGTCGGACCGGCGGGAGGGGTTGCCCGCGAAGTATGCGGACGAGGCCTGCACCTCCCTGGCCAAGGCCCTCGTGGCCCTCGGCGCCGACCGGCGGCGTCTGAAGGCGGGGCTGGTGGGGGGGGCGCGCCTCTTCGCCTCGGAGACGCCGCTGGAGGAGGGCGTAGGCGCCCGGAACGTGCAGGGGGCGCTCTGCGTCCTCGACCGGCTGGGGATTCCGATCCGTTGGCAGGAGACGGGCGGGGAGGCGGGCCGGACGGTCCGATTCGGGCTTCCCGGCGGGGCGCTCGCGGTACGGACCCTCCGGGAGGGGTGGCGGGACGTGCCTTCCCAGGATGGGGCCTGACCGGATTCTCGACGGTCCGGGGTGCCGCCGCAAGGAAACCACCGAAAAAGCGCAGGGGCGAACCCTCGGGCTCGCCCCGTTGGCTTCCTCGGAGATCCGGTCAGGCCAACGCGTTGCCGCACCCGGCGCAGAAACGGGCGCCGGGAGGGTTGGAGGCGTTGCACTTGGCGCAGGCGACGGGCCCCGCCGCAAGGGGCTTCCCGCAGCCGTTGCAGAATTTGGCCCCCGCCGGGTTGGCGGCTTTGCAGGCGGGGCAGGCGACGGTGGGCGGGGCCAGCGGCTTGCCGCAGCCCTGGCAGAACTTGGCGCCTGCGGGGTTTCCCTGGCCGCAGGCGGCGCAGGCCCCGGCCGCCACGGCCGCGCCCGCGGCGACGGCGCCCGGCGGCGACTGGGCCATGGCCTGGCCGATCATGCCGGGCATCATCATGCCCATCCCCGCGCCCACGCCGAGGCCCATCCCGGCGGCGGCGCCGCTCCCCGAGGTGTTCTTGGCCGCCTCCTCCATGGATCGGGCGGCCTTGAACTGCATGTAGGTCCCCATGTTTCCGATGGCGGCCATCCCGGAGCGCTCGTCAATGGCCTTCTGGACCTCCTCGGGCGGGGTGATGGCTCCGATGAGGAAGTCCACCAGCTCCAGCCCGTACTTGCCGAAGTCGGCCCTGACGCGGGCCTTGAGGGCCTCCGAGAGCTCGTCGTAGAGCTTCGCCAGGTCGAGGATGCTCTTGAGGTTCTCGCCGAGCACGTCGTTGAGCCGGGCCACGATGATGTCCTTCACGTAGGACTCCACGCCCTCCGTGGTAGTGACCCCTTGGCTCCCGACGATGGTGTTCAAGAAGAGGGTGGGCTCCACGACCTTCGTGGCGAACTTGCCGAAGGCGCGGAGACGGACCATGGAGAACTCGGCGTCCCGGAAGAGAACCGGCTCCTTCGTGCCCCACTTCATGTCGGTGAAGACCTTGCGGTTCACGTAGAAGACATCGGCCCGGAAGGGCGAGGTTCCTCCGAAGGGGATGTTGATGTACTTGGCGAGCAGCGGGAGGTTCATCGTGGTGAGGGTGTGGCGGCCCGCGCCGAAGGTGTCGTACGCCTTCCCGTCGCGGAAGAACACCCCCCACTGGCTCTCCTGGACCACGAGCTGGGCACCCATCTTGATCTCGCCGCCCATCTCGTAGCGGTGAACCATCTCCTGCCCGGATTCGTCGAACCACTGGATGACGTCTATGGCCATCTCCACCTCCGAACGGTGCGCCGCCGGCCGGCCCCGCCGCGCCGGGCTCTCCGGGGAACCCTGGGTCCCCGGGTCAAGGCTTCTCGAAGAGGTCCTTCCTTCCGGCGAAGAGCGTCTCGGCCTGTTTGAGCGCAGCCTCTGCGCCCGCGAGGTCCGCGGAGGCGACGGACTTCTCGATCGCCTCCACCGCCGCGACGAAATTCAGGTCGTGCGCGTAGATCGCCTCCAGCTCGGCCTCCCGGATCTTGATCTGGTCGAAGAGCCCGGTATAGCCGTAGGTGGCAAAGCGGATCGAGTCGCCGAGCTGCTGCAGCCGGCGCTGCAAGGTCCCAAGGCCGCCCAGGGCCGCGAGGTCGCCCTTGTCGGTCAGGGCGAGCTTGAGGTCGTCGGCGGCCCCGCGGACCCGGTCTATGCGGGACGCCACGTATTCACGGAGCCGCTTGTCGGTCTCGCGGCGCTCGTCGCGCCCCCGGTATCCGGACAGCCCCGGGATCGCGTCCGCGAGCTTCTCCAGGAAGTTCTTCTCGCTCTTTTCCATGCGCGTCCTCCGCGGTTCAGTGCTGGTCGCCCGCCTTCTTCATGAGGTGGACGGCCCGCTTGGCGGTCTTGATCATCCGGATGATGTCCTTCTCGGACGTGTACTTGGTCACCTGGAGGTTCAGGACGATCTGGTAGCCCGTGTGGCGGATGCGGATGCCCTGCTCGGTGCCGAGCCCCTCGTTGGAGGCCATCCTCAGGAGCTCCTGGTCCGAGAGGCGGGAGCCCTCCGGGCCGGGCGCAGGCGGCGGCGGCGGGGCTCCGCCCTCCTCGGCGATGGGGGCCCGAGCACCCTGCGGCGTGAGCGCGATTCCCGCCTCCTGGCCCAGGTACTGGAAGAGGGGGAATGCGGAGTTGATGACCCGGTCGCTAAGCCCGTAGATGGCCTGGAAGCGGTCCTTGAGGGCCTCCACCGATGCGACGGGCAGGGGAACCTGGTCGAAGAACTCCCCGTAAGCGGCGCGGATGGCCGTCTCCTGGGCCGGCCGGTCCGGGTTCTCCCGGCCGAAGGCGGCGTGCGCGCCGGTGAGCCGGTCATCGTCGTCGAGCAGCCCGATGAACCGGAGCGCCGCCATGGCCGGGTAGATCAGGTGGGCCGAGACGCCGCGCTTGTGGAGCTCGTCCCGCGTCAGGACGTCTCCGGCGCGGTGGGTCTGTAGGATGTCGAGAACCGTCCGGAGTCCCTTGCGGGGCACGTAGGGCGGCGTGTGGGCGCGCTTCTTGACCATCGTCCTCCGGTTTCGGCCGGTTTCCCCCGGGGGCGCCGTCCGGCGGGCACCACCCGCCGCGCCAGCCCGCAGGGAGTCCGGCCCGCTGAAGAGCCCATTCAGCCTAGCAAGGCCCCCCAGGCCTGTCAAGCAGGCTGCTGAAAAACTCTCGTAGGCCCATGCGAGTTTCTCAGCCGCCCGCTAGGTCAGCTCCCCGCGCCGCAGCACTTCTTGTACTTCTTCCCCGAGCCGCACGGGCAGGGGTCGTTGCGCCCCACCTTGCCCTCCTTGCGGACCACCGGCTGGGCGGTCTTGCCGGCCTCCTTCTCGGGGGCGGAATAGGCGTAGGCGCGCTCGCGCCGCTCCACGCGCCTCTCCTCCTGCTGGAGGGCGGGCTCGAGGAGCATGAGGTAGCGCACCAGCTCCTCCTCCATTCGGTCGAGCATGGCGGTGAAGGCCTGGTAGCCCTCGCGCTTGTACTCCACCAGCGGGTCGCGCTGGCTGTAGGCGCGCAGGCCGATGCCCTCCTTGAGGTGGTCCATGCTGAGGAGGTGGTCCTTCCACTGGTTGTCCAGGACCTGGAGCATGACCAGCCGCTCGTACTCCCGCATCAGGTCGGAGCCGAGCCGGGCCTCCTTGGCGGAGTACTTTCCGGCGTAGCTCTCCCGCACCGCCCTCTCGAGGTCCTCGCGCTTGCCCCGCTGGACCTCCGCGGGGAGCTGGGTCAGGTCGGTCCCGAAGAAGTGGAGCACCTGGGTGCGCAGCCCCTCGCTGTCCCACTCGGAGGGGGCGACCTCCGCGGAGGCGTATTCGTCCATGAGCCAGGCGAGCAGGGCGTCCGCCGTCTCGAAAAGATAGTCGCGCAGGGCCTCCTTGGCGAGGATGCGCCGCCGCAGCGCGTAGATAGTCTCACGCTGCTTGTTCATCACGTCGTCGTATTCGAGCAGGTGCTTCCGGATCTCGAAGTTGCGGGCCTCGACGGAGGTCTGCGCGCGCTCGATGGACTTGGAGACCCACGGGTGCTCGATGGGTACGCCGTCTTCCATCCCGAGCTTGCCCATCATGTTCTTCAGACGGTCGCCTCCGAACAGGCGCATCAAGTCGTCCTCGAGGGAGAGGTAGAACCGCGAGGAGCCGGGGTCCCCCTGGCGGCCGGCGCGGCCGCGGAGCTGGTTGTCAATACGGCGGGACTCGTGGCGCTCGGTGCCGAGGATGTGCAGGCCCCCGAGAGCCACGACCTCGCCGTGCTCGCGGTCGAAGACCTCGCGGAAGGAGGCCAGGTGGTGGGCGTACTCCTCGGGTTGGGCCTCGGGTTCGGCCTTGGCCCGGGCCTGCCCCTCCGGGTTTCCGCCAAGCAGGATGTCGGTGCCGCGCCCCGCCATGTTGGTGGCGATGGTGACGGCGCCCCGGCGGCCCGCCTGGGCCACGATCTCGGCCTCCTTGGCGTGATACTTGGCGTTGAGCACGACGTGGGGGATGCCACGCCGCTTCAGGAGGGCGCTCATCCGCTCGCTCTTCTCGATGGAGACCGTGCCCACCAGGACCGGCTGGCCCTTGCCGTTGCACTCGGCGATCTCGTCGGCGGCCGCCTCCCACTTCTCGCCCTCGGTGCGGTAGACGAGGTCGGCGTTGTCCGCGCGCACCATCGGCTTGTTGGTCGGGATGACGACCACGTCCAGCTTGTAGATCTTG
>JAKAIJ010000228.1 GCA_021814355.1 Acidobacteriota bacterium | reverse complement strand
GCGCTCCAATCCCCAGGACGAGCGCGAGGAACTCCCGGGGAAAGAAGTGGAGGATACCATATAAACCTATAAGGAGCAAGACCATCCGGAGCCCCATCGCCCCCATCGCGCGCCCCCCCGCCCCCCTCCCCGCGGCCCCCGGGCGGAAGAGCGCCCCGAAGCCCGCGGTCATCCAGAGGAAGTCGGCCGAAACGGCGGCAAAAGCGAGGAGGTAGGCCGCGGCGGACCGCCCCCCCAGGGAAGGCAGAAGCGCCGCGGCCGGAACCCAGCCCAGGACGGCACAGAGGAACAGGAAGCGCCGCCGGAGGCGGCCCACCGCCGTGCTCCCGGCGGACCGCGGTGCGTCTCCTCCCTCCCCGGGCGGATCTCTCTGGGGGATTCCCTCGCGGTCTGGCTCGGCCACGGGTCACTCCTTCTCCCTTTTCAGGCGCTCCACCGTCTGGTAGAGGACGGTGAAGGCCGCGCCGAGCCCCAGCAGAAAGCCGAAAAAGACCAGCCAGGGCGCCGTCCCGAGCCACCGGTCCAGGAGCCATCCGCCGCCTGCGCCCACGGCCACCGCCGCGGGGAAGGAGTAGATCAGGTTGAGATAGAGCCCGAACTTCCGGATGGGCGAACCGGCCATGGAGCCGCTCCCGGGAGAGTGTACCAGCCTTCGGGGTTTGGGGGGGCGCCGTGGCTCTCCGGCCGAAAGGCGAGAGGCGGGGCGTCGCCCCGCCTCGGAACCCGAAACGGCCCCCGCGCCTTATTTCGGGATAGGTTCTTAGTGGGCCCCGCCGAGCACCACCCGCGCGGTCCACTCCAGGGCCGGGGCGGCGTAGAGCCCCAGTACCAGCGTGCCCGCCACCGAGGCGGCCAGGGCGGCGCCCAGCGGCCAGCCGGCCGAGACGGGCTCCTCTGCCTCCGCCTCCCTCAGGAACATCCGCAGGACGATGCGGTAGTAGTAGTAGAGCGAGATCACGCTGGTCACGGCGAGCACCACGGCGAGGACGTAGAGCCCGGCGTCCACCGCCGCCTTGAAGACCAGGAACTTCCCCATGAACCCGGCGGTGGGCGGGATGCCGCCGAGGGAGAGCAGGAAGAGGATCATGCAGACCGCGAGAACCGGACGCCGGTGGACCAGGCCGTTGAAGTGGTCCAGGCGGTCGCCCGCGCATCCCTCCCGCTCCAGGTAGAGGACGAGGCCGAAGGCGCCCAGGTTCATGAAGGCGTAGGCCCCCATGTAGAAGAGCGCCGCCCCCACGCCGCCGCTCCGGGGCGCCGTCCCGGCCGCCACCACCGCGACCAGGGCGTAGCCCGCGTGGGCGATGGAGGAGTAGGCCAGCATCCGCTTCACGTTGTCCTGGAGCATGGCCGCCACGTTGCCCCAGACCATGGTGGCGATGGCCACCGCGCTCAGGAGCCCCGTCCAGAGGCCCGCCACGGGGCCGAGCCCCTCGAGCAGGACGCGCAGCATCATGGCGAAGGCCGCCGCCTTGGGGGCTACGCTCATGAATCCCGTCACGGGGGTGGCGGCGCCCTCGTAGGCGTCCGGCGTCCACCAGTGGAAGGGGACGAGGGCGGCCTTGAAGAGCAGGGCGACAACGAGGATGACGAGGCCCGCGGCGAAGGGAAAGCCCACCGCCTCGAGCCCGCCGTGGGCGATCCGCGCCTGGAGGGCCTCGCGGATCGCCTCCAGGTGGACGCTTCCCGTGGCCCCGTAGACGAAGCTGGCGCCGTAGAGGTAGAAGCCCGAGGAGACCGCGCCCAGGAGAAAGTACTTGAAGGCGCCCTCGACGCTCGCGGCGCTACGGCGCAGGTAGGCCGCCAGGACGTAGACCGAGAGGGCCATCGTCTCCAGCCCCACCCAGAGCGTGAGCAGGTCGGTGCCGCTCGCCATCACCATCATGCCGAAGACCGCGAGGACCAGGAAGGTGAAGTACTCCCCCGTCAGCGCCCGGTTGACCCGCAGGCTCTTGAAGGACATGAGCACCGACAGGAGGGCGCCGACCAGGAAGACCACCTTGAAGAGCTGGCTGAAGGGGTCCATCACCAGCGAGGCGTACCCCTCCCGGGAGGCGAGGGCCGCGACCCTCCCGCCGCCCACCGCCGCGGAGATCTGGAGGGTGAGGACCAGCGTGATGGCGAAGCCCAGCGCGGTGAGCCAGCCCAGGGCCTCCTTGAAGGAGTCGTCCGACTTCACTGCCGACATGAGCAGGAAGAGGACGCCGAAGCCCACCAGCACCAGCTCGGGGCTGACGAGGTGCCAGAAGGCGGGGTGGAGGGAACCCATCCGACGCCCCTACTCGCCGTGGCCCGCACGGGCCGGCGCAGCCGAAGCGGCGGGGGCGCCCTTCTCCGGCGAGAAGGTCTCCTTTTTGACCTCGGTCTCGGTCACGGCGACCGGGTGCCCAACCGCTGCTTCGCCCTCGCCGCGGACGGGCTGGGGGAGCCTCTCGGGCGGGTACCCCTTCGCCCTTTCCACGCGCTCCACCGCGGGCTTCACCCGGGAGAGGACGAAGTCCACGCTCTTCTCCATCCGGTCGAAGATGGGCTTCGGGTAGAGGCCGATCCAGAGGGCCAGGACCACGAGGGGCGCCATGTAGGCCCACTCCCGGCCGTTCATGTCCTTGCCCTTGCAGTGCTCCTCCAGGTGGGGGTTGGTCACCTCGCCCCAGAAGACGCGCTGGTAGAGCCAGAGCATGTAGGCCGCGCCCAGCAGCATGCCCGAGACCAAAAAGAAGATGAGCGACTTGGAGAAGATCAGGGCGGGCGACATGTGGTACGCGCCCAGAAGGATCGTGATCTCGCCGATGAACCCGTTGAGGCCCGGCAGGCCGATGGAGGAGAGGGTGATGACCATGAAGAACAGGGCGTAGACCGGCATGAGCTTGGCCAAGCCGCCGTAGAGCTTGATCTCGCGGGTGTGCATCCGCTCGTAGACGATGCCCACGAGCAGGAACAGGCCGCCGGTGGAGATGCCGTGGTTGAGCATCTGGAGGATGGAGCCCTCCACGCCGGCCCTGGTGAGGGCGAACATGCCGGCCATGCAAAAGCCGAGGTGGCTCACGGAGGAGTAAGCCACGAGCTTCTTCATGTCCTTCTGGACGAGGGAGACCATGGCTCCGTACACCACGCCGATGATGGAGAGCACCAGCAGGAAGGGCAGCCACGCGACGGTGGCGTCGGGCAGCAGCGGCAGGCTGAAGCGGTAGAAGCCGTAGGTGCCCATCTTCAAGAGGACGCCCGCCAGGATGACCGAGCCCGCCGTGGGCGCCTCCACGTGGGCGTCGGGCAGCCACGTGTGGAAGGGGAACATCGGCACCTTGATGGCGAAACCCACGAAGAAGGCGGCGAAGACCCACCACTGGAGCTGCGGGTCGAGGGCCACCTTGTAGATAACGTCGAGATCGAAGCTTTTCACCCCCTCGTTCACCGCCTCGGTGCGGAAGTAGAGGACGAGGATGCCGATGAGCATGAGGACCGAGCCGGCGAGGGTGTAGAGGAAGAACTTGATCGCCGCGTAGAGCTTGTTGGCTCCGCCCCAAATGCCGATGAGGAAGTACATCGGCACCAGCATCACCTCCCAGAAGACGTAGAAGAGGAAGAAGTCGAGGCTGCAGAAAACCCCGACCATCCCCGTCTGGAGGATCAGGAGCCAGACGTAGTACTCCTTCTCCCGGTTCTGGATGTAGCTCCAGGAGCAGAGGGCCGCCAGCACTCCCAGCGTGGTCGTGAGCAGCACCAGGAGCGCGGAGACGCCGTCCACGCCGAAGTGGTAGCGCACGCCCAGGGAGGTGATCCACGGGACGTTGAACTCCCAGGCCCACATCCCCTTGGCGGCGGAGGATGCTCCGTCCCAGCTGAACCAGAGGGGCAGGCTCAGCAGGAAGTCCGCGAAGAAGACCCCCGTGGCGACGTACTTGATCTTCGGCCCGAAGCTCTTGGGGACGAAGGCCAGCACGAGCGCCGCGGCCAGCGGGAGGTAGGTGACCTGGTTCAGCGGGTTGAGCAGGAAATCCATGACCTCGACTCCTTCAGCCTAGCGGTACAGGTACCAAGCGACGAGTAGGACGAACCCGGCCACGAAGCCCAGGGCGTAGTGCTGGAACTGCCCGGTCTGGACGCGCCGGTTCTGGCGCGAGAACCACTGGAAGGTCGCGGCGGTGCCGTTTACCCCCACGCCGTCCACCACGTACTTGTCCCAGGCGAGGGAGGCGTGGGAGGCGCCCACCGTGAGGTGCCGCGCGCCGTTGACGACGCCGTCCACGATCCACCGGTCCCACCACCAGAGCCCCTCGCAG
>JAKAIJ010000227.1 GCA_021814355.1 Acidobacteriota bacterium | reverse complement strand
GGTCGGGTGCATGACTCTTCTCCTCCCATTCCGGGACGAGGAGGCGGCGGAGCCTCTCGTGGGCCCGGGAGAGCTGGGACTTCGAAAAGCTGGGCGTCATCCCCGCCAGGGCGCCGATCTCCTCGTGGGTGTGACCCTCCACATCGTGGAGCCAGAGGATCGCCCGGGCAACCGGCGGGAGACGTCCCAGGGCCTCCTGCAGGTCGAGCCGTTCGGGCGCGCGCCCCTGGGGGGGCTCCAGGGCCGGATCGTCCCCTACCTCCAGAGGATCCTCCAAGCGCCGCCTCCCCGCCCGGAGCCTCATCAGCGCCTTGGTCTCGGCGATCTTGCGGATCCAGGCCCAGAGGGGCGCCTCTCCCCGGAACGCCGGCAGGCTCCGCATCACCTCGAGGAAGGTGTCCTGGAGCACCTCCTCGGCCTCCTCGGCGCTCCGGCAGAGGTGGCGGGCCAGGTGGTAGACCCGCCCCTCGTAGGCGCGGTAGAGGGCCTCGAGGGCTTCGGACTCGCCCCTCCGGGCCCGGGCCACGAGCAGGTCGTTCTCGGCCAGTTGGAGCACGCGGCGCCCTCCTATTGGGCTAGGATGCCGAAAGACGAGAAAGGGTCGCAGGAAGTTTCCTGGGGGGAGGAATCTAGCAGGCTGCTGAAAAGCTCTCGTAGGCCCGTTACCAGCGCCACGGCTCCGGATGCAAGGCGTCGCGACGCCGGCGATGTCTTCAGCACATCGTCTAGGAGCGACAACATAGCAAACGGGGCCGTCGCGGCCCCTACGACCGGCCGGGACCGTCGGGCCTTTTTTCCTACAGCACCTTGCTCCACCGCACGGCGTCGGCGATGACGACGAAGCCCGCAGGCTCTGCGTCGTCGAGGGTGACGGCGTAGGCGGTTCCCGCCTCCATCCAGAACGTGCCGAGGCTCACCCAGGTCCCGCCGTTCGACTGCTGGTTCACGGGGACGAGGGTGGAGCCGCCGGCGTGGGCGACGGTGAAGCGCGCGGCGGTGGAACGGTTCGCCCCGGAGGGGTAGTAGACGGCCACGGCGTAGTTGCCGCGCTCGGGCGGGGTGAAGCTCCAGGTGGCGGTGCCCGTCCCCGCGCCGCCGGTGTTGGCGTAGCGGTAGTCGGCCCCCCAGTGGCCCGGCGTCGCGGTCCCGGTGCTCCAGCTCCCCGTGAAAACGGCGTCGGGGTTATCCACGAGGGACTCCCGGTCCCGCAGCCCCGCCGCGTCCACCGCCCGGACCTGGTAGAACCAGCATCCGGCCGCCGGGGTGGAGGGGTCCGTCCAGCTCGTGGCCGCGGGCGAGACCAGGAGGCTCCCGGCCCCGCTGGGGACGGCGTTCCGGTAGACCTCGTAGTGGTCCACCACCTCGGCCCCCCCCAGCTGGTCCCTCGTGACGGCGGTCCACTCCCAGCCGCCCGAGGCGCCGCTCCAGAGGAGCCCCGCCACTGCGTCGGGCGGCGTCACGTCGGGGGAGAAGGTCACGTTGAGGGTGTAGGCGCCGGGGTAGGAGGTCCCCCCCGCCGAGGTCCAGGTGTCGCAGACGAGGGTGTAGCTTCCCGCCCGGACGTACTGGGTGAAGCTGGTGTCGGCGCGGGCGAGGCACGCCGACGGGGTGCAGGCCGAGAGCAGGTGCGGATCAACATCCACGCTCGTGCCGTCGGTGACGGTGACGCCCAGGAGCCCCGCCGCGGGGACGGTCACCTGGTAGACCACCTCGGGTCCGGCCTCGGAGCCCGAGGAGGGCGGGCAGACGTAGCCGTTCAGGGAGGCCCCCTTGCCCGAGGTGGTGTTGTTGTCGGTGTAGGGGAACGCCGAGACGGCGATGGGGTTGGCGCAGGTGCCCAGCGTCCCGCCGGCGCAGGGCGGCTCGGAGGCGGCGGCGCCCAGGTGGTCCTCGATCCCCTTGGCGACGGCGCCCGCGATGAGGCAGCGACGGGCGTCGGTCCTGAGGCGCACCTCCTCGGCGGCGTTGTCCAGGAAGGCCGACTCGGTGAGCATGGCGGGCATGGCGGTGTCGCGGACCATCGCGAAGTTGTCGCCGTGGACGCCGTAGATGGCGTCGCAGTTGGAGGAGACCACGCCGATGGCCAGGGCCGCGTCGAGCCGCAGAGCGGTCTTGGCCGCCATGTCCTTGGAGGTCGCGCTCGCCACGCACTGGCCCAGCGTGTTGGCGTAGACGTGGACCCCCGTGTAGTTGGCGCCGCAGTTGCCGCAGGCGTTGTAGTGGCAGGACTCGGAACGGTCCACGGGGATGGAGTTGAAATAGTCGGTGCGGGCCGCGAGGCTCACCGTGACGTCGGTGGTCCGGGTCAGGTAGCAGGTGGCCCCCTCGGCCTCCAGGGCGTCGCGAAGCATGAGGGAGGTGGCCAGGTTCACCTCCTTCTCGGTGAGCCCCGTGGGGCCCACCGCGCCCGTGTCGGTGCCCCCGTGGCCGGGGTCCACCCCGATCTTCACGCCGGCGAGCCCCCCGCCCGCCGTGAACTTGGCGGCGAGCTGGCTCCAGAGCAGGTCGTCCGACTTGTCGTAGTTGAGCGCCCACATGCCCGTGCCGCCCAGGTCCTGGGCGTTCACCAGGTCCCACTTGAGCCCGAGGCTCTGGGCGTCGTCGTACCAGCCCTGGTGGGGACCGCCCGTGGTGTAGGTGAAATAGGGGGTCTGGCTGGCGGCGTCCCAGAGCCGGCCGTAGGCCGCGGCGTTGGCGCGCGCCGCGTCGTAGGTCTGGGAGCTGCCCGTGGCGGTGGTGCTCGAGGGGACGGCGGTGGAGGCGGTGGCCCAGACGTAGCCGTAGTAGGGCACCCCCAGGATGAGCTTGCCCTTGTTGGTGGTCCCCACCTTGGTCACGTAGTCGTTCACCGTCCAGGTGACGGTGTAGGTGCCCCAGGTGGCGCCGCCGGTGAGCGGGGCGCAGGGGCCCGCCGTGGAGGCGCCGCTCCAGTGGTAGTCGTAGCCCATGATGAAGAGCCCGTCGCAGGCCGCCGCCAGGCCCGGGTAGTCCCAGCCCGAGGACCAGTCCACGGCGGGGGTGTCCAGCGACACGTGGCTGCCGGGGATGGCGCCGTGGAAGGCCGTCGAGAGCGCCTGCATGAAGGTGACGAGGTTGGCCTTCTGGGCCGCGGGGACTCCCTCCAGGTCAATGTTCACGCCGTCGCCGCCGCCCGCCTGCACCTTGGCCAGCAGGTTGTTCACGGCGTTCTGGCGGTAGGCGGCGCTGGAGAGCAGGGTGGTGATGTCCGCGGCGGTGAAGTTGGTGGCGGCGAGGGTCACCTTCACGCCGTTGGCGTGGGCGGTCGAGATCAGCGCCGCCACCGACGCGTTTCCAGGCCAGCCGGTGGTCCCCAGGGAGCCGTCGGCGTTGAGGGGAACGGAAAAGTAGGCCACGTGGGTGAGCAGGTCCCAGCGCACGTGGGAGAGGTCCGAGACCACCCATGACGGCATGAAGCCGTAGACGGTGCGGGTGGTCGCCGAGGGGACGGGCGCCCCGGTCCAGAGGGAATCGCCCGGGCGCACCACGTACTCCAGGGCGTACGGCGGCTCGGCCGGAAGGAGCTCCCTCCGGTGGGCCTCCCACTCGCTCTGGTGGATGGAGGTTGGCGGTGCCGGTTCCGCGGCGGCGGCTAGCAGTCCCAGCGCGGACGCGAGCGCCGCCACTAGGAGGCGCCGGCTCACGGGAGCACCCCCGCGTAGAGAATACCGTCCGCCGCGAAGTAGACCGTGCGGCCGTCGGGCCCCAGGGCCGGTTGGCGCTCCGTTCGGTCCGGGGTGGCGGTGAGGGCGACGGCCTCCTTGGCAGGCTCGGGCAGGAGGGAGAGCCAGTAGAGGTCCGAGCCGGTGAGGGCGTGGCCGTCGTCGGCCGTGCGCTCGAAGAGCAGGGCCTCGCCTTCGCGCACGAAGCTCGGGGAGGAGCCGGGACCCAGGTCCCGCAGCGGCCCCCCGGCGCTTTGCCCCAGGTAGAGGTGGCCGTCCAGGCACTGCACGACGAAGGCGGCGCCGTCCGGCGAAAGGAGCGGAAGGAAAAAGACCTTGCCGGGGAACTCTTCGGCCCGCAGCCCCTCCGGCCCCTCCCGCCAGAGCCGGCCGTCGGGCGACGCCGCCACCAGAGGCGCCGCGGCAGTCCGGCTGGCGGGCCCCGCCGCGGCCGGGGCGGGCCGCCCCCCGGCCAGCCGGAAAAAGCGCAGGGTGCGCCCCCCCCACCAGGGGAGCGAGAGCTCCCGCAGGAGCGGCGTGGCGGTCTCGGTGACCCCGTCGGGATGGGCCACCACGATGCGCAAGAGGGGCCGGTCGCCCCCCGTCGCGGTGCGGAAGGCGAGGGCCG
>JAKAIJ010000226.1 GCA_021814355.1 Acidobacteriota bacterium | reverse complement strand
ACCATGAAGGCCAGGAGGATGAGGACCACGAAGAAGTTGAGGTCGCCGTCCCACATCTTGCGGAAGGTCTTGATGACCGCGGGGACGAGGCCCACCACGATGCCCGAGTAGATCATCAGGGAGATGCCGTTCCCGATGCCGCGGGCGGTGATCTGCTCGCCCAGCCACATCACGAAGACCGAGCCGGCGGTGAGGATAATGACGACGGAGAGGTGGTACCACACGCCCGGGCTCGGGACGATCTTCGCGCCCGTGGGGCTGACCAGGTTCTTGAGCCAGGCCGAGATGCCCAGGGACTGGACCACGCAGATGAAGATGGTGAGGTAGCGGGTGTACTGGACGATCTTCTTCCGCCCCTCGGCGCCGCCCTCCTTCTGCAGCTTCTCGATGTAGGGCCACACGACCCCGAGGAGCTGGAAGATGATGGAGGAGGTGATGTAGGGCATGATCCCCAGCGCGAAGATCGTGCAGCGCGCGAGGGCGCCGCCCGAGAAGAGGTTCACGAAGCCCAGCACGCCGGCGGCGTACTGCTTGAAGAACTCCTGGAGGGCGAGCGCGTCAATCCCGGGCGTGGGAATCTGCGCACCCACCCGGTAGACGGCGAGCAGGAGGAAGGTGAAGATCACCCGCTTTCGGAGGTCCGGGATGCGGAAGATGTTCTGGAAGGCTTCGATCACGGCTTCTTCACCTCGGCCCGGCCTCCCGCCTTCTCGATGGCCTCCCTCGCGGAGGCGGAGAAGGCGTCGGCGGTCACCGTCAGCGCCCTGTTCAGTTCGCCCCGGCCCAGGATCTTCACGGGGACGGCGGCGGAACGGATGAGCCCGGCCTTGAGCAGCGCCCTGGCGTCCACCGTCTCGCCCTTCCCGAAGCGGGCCAGCCCCTCCAGGTTCACCACCTGGACCTCGGCCGCAAAGAGGTTGGCGAAGCCGCGCTTAGGGAGACGGCGCTTGAGGGGCATCTGGCCACCCTCGAAGCCGGCGTACTGGTGAAAACCGGAGCGGGACTTCTGTCCCTTCTCGCCTTTGCAGGCGGTCTTGCCATGGCCGGAGCCCGGTCCGCGCCCGACGCGCTTGGGGCTTTTCTTTGACCCTCTGGCAGGACCCACTTCGCTGAGAAACATCGCAAACCCCCTTGGTCTAGCGCTCCTCGGTGACCGTGAGCAGGTGCTTGACGGCGAAGATCATGCCGCGGATCTCCGGCCGGTCGGGGAACCGTTTCGTGTCGTTCATCCTGCGCAGGCCCATGCTCCACGCCACCTTGCGGAGCTTCTCCGTGGAGGGACGCTTCACCAGGGTGACGACCAGCTCGTGCTCCTTCTTCTTCTTCGTGGCCATGGCCTACCCCAGGATCTCTTCGAGCGACTTGCCGCGCTTGCGCGCCACGGATTCGGGGCTCTGGAGCTTGCGCAACCCCTCGAAGGCGGCCTTCACGACGTTCTGGGGGTTGTTGGTCCCCACGCACTTGGTCAGCACGTCCTGGACCCCGGCGACCTCCATGACGGCCCGCACGGCTCCGCCGGCGATGACGCCGGTCCCCTTCGAGGCGGGGCGGAGAATAACGTGGCCCGAGCCGAACTCGCCCTCCACGTAATGCGGAATCGTGTGGCCCTGGAGCGGGACCGAGACCATACGGCGCTTCGCCTGCTCCATCCCCTTGGAGATGGCCAGCGGGACCTCGCGCGCCTTGCCGAGGCCGTACCCCACGCGCCCCCGGCCGTCGCCGACGACCACGAGGGCCGAGAAGGAGAAGTTCTTTCCGCCCTTGACCACCTTGGTGACGCGCCGGATCTGGACCACGTGGTCCTTGAACTCCGAGGTGCTCGCGCTGCGCTCGTCCACCATGCGCCTTCCTCCTAGAACTTGAGGCCGCCCTCACGGGCGCCCTCGGCCAGGGCCTTCACGCGGCCGTGGAAGGTGTAGCCCCCGCGGTCGAAGACGGCGCGCTCCACGCCCTTCGCCTTCAGCCGCTCCGAGATCAGCAGCCCCAGCTTCTGAGCCACCGTGAGGTGCTTGCCCGAGGTCTTGAGCCCGCTCTTGACGGCGGGCTCCAGAGACGAGGCCGACGCCAGGGTGACCCCCGCCGCGTCGTCCACGGCCTGGACGTAGAGGTACCTGCGGCTCTTGAACACGCAGAGGCGAGGGGCCTCGGCGCTGCCCTCGACGCGCTTGCGGATGCGGACCCGCCGCCAGTCCCGCTTGGACTTCCGATCCAGATTCCTGTGCGTCGCCATGGCCCTGCCCCTTACTTCGCGGCCTTCCCGGCCTTGCGGATGATGTGTTCGCCCGTGTACATGACGCCCTTGCCCTTGTAGGGCTCGGGCTTCTTGAAGGAGCGGATCTTCGCCGCCACCTGCCCGACGAGCTGCTTGTCGAAGCCCGTGACGGTGACGTGGGTGTTCTTCTCCACCGTGATCTGGATCCCCTCGGGGACGGGCAGCTCGATCGGGTGCGAGTAGCCGATGTTGAAGACCACCTTCTTCCCCTCGAGGCTGGCCTTGTAGCCCACGCCCACGATGTCCAGCTCGCGCTTGTAGCCCTCGGTGACGCCCTTCACGGCGTTGGCGAGGAGCGCGCGGGTGAGGCCGTGGAGCGCCCTCACCGGTTTCGTGTCGTTCTCGCGGGTGACGTGGACCTGTCCGCCCTCGACGCGGCAGGCGATGCCCTCGGCCACGGGGCAGGCCAGCTTCCCCTTGGGGCCCTGGACGTCCACGGCGCCCTCCCGGACCGCGATCTTCACCGCGGCCGGCACGGGGACGGGCTGTCTTCCGATGCGCGACATGGTGTCTCCTCCCTCACCAGACCCTGCAGAGGACTTCGCCGCCGACGCCGGCCCGGCGGGCGGCCCGGTCCGTCATCAGGCCCCGGGACGTGCTCAAGATGCTGATGCCGAGGCCGTTCAGGACGGGCGCGATGTCGTCCTTGCCCACGTAGGCGCGGCGCCCGGGCTTGGAGGCCCGCTGGATGCCGTCAATGACGGGCCGGCCGTCGTCGCGGTACTTGAGGTCCACCCGCAGGGTGCCCTGCGGGCCGTCCTCGGTTACCTTGAAGTTGGTGACGTAGCCCTCTTCCTTCAAAAGCTTCACCACCTCCACCTTGAGGTTGGAGGAGGGCAGCTCCACCGAGGGCCTGCGGGCGGCGAGGCCGTTCCGGATGCGGGTGAGCAGGTCGGCGATCGGGTCGGTCATCGTCATCGTCTCACCTCACCAGGACGCCTTGACCACGCCGGGGAGCTGGCCTACGAGGGCGAGCTGGCGAAGGCAGAGGCGACAGAGGGCGAACTTCCGGTAGTAGCCCCGCGCCCGCCCGCACCGCCGGCAGCGGTTGCGGTGGCGGATCGCGAACTTGGGCTTCTTGACCATCTTGGCGAACGCGCGCGTGCTGGCCATCTTCTCTTCTCTCCTGTGCTACTTGCGGAAGGGCATCCCGAAGTGGGCCAGCAGGGCCTTGGCCTCGGGGTCCGTCTTGGCCGTGGTCACGAACGTGATGTTCATGCCCATGGCGCGGGTCACCTTGTTGTAGTCCACCTCGGGGAAGATCAGCTGGTCCTTCACCCCGATGGTGTAGTTGCCGTTCCCGTCGAAGGAGCGGTCCGGCACGCCCTTGAAGTCGCGCATACGGGGGATGGCCAGGCTGATGAACCGGTCGAGGAACTCGTACATGCGGTCGCCGCGCAGGGTCACCACCGCGCCGATGGGCTGGCCCTCGCGCAGCTTGAAGTTCGAGATGGACTTGCGCGCGCGGCGCACGGCGGCGCGCTGCCCCGAGAGGGCCGTCAGCGTGGCCGCGGCCTCGTCGAGGAGCTTGATGTCGCTCTTGGCCTCTCCGATCCCCACGTTGATGGTGATCTTCCGGAGCTTGGGGATGGCCATCACGTTGCCCAAGCCGAGCTCCTTCTGGAGCTTCGGCGCGATCTCCTTCGCGTACCGCTCGCGCAAGCGGGGTGTGCTCTTCATCGCGCTCTCCCTAGTCCAGCACCGCGCCGCACTTCTTGCAGGCGCGGACCCGCTTCCCCCCCTCGCCGACCTTGGACGCCAGGCGCGTCGGCGCCTGGCAACTCCGGCACACGACCATCAGCCGGGCGAGAGGCAGGGGGGCCTCCTTCTCGAGGATCCCGCCCTTGATGTTCTTCTGGGGATTGGCCCGCGTGTGGCGCTTCACGAAATTGAGGTTCTCGACCTTCGCGGTCCCCGCGGACGGGGCCACCGAGAGCACGCGCCCACGCTTGCCCCGCTCCTTCCCGGAGAGGACCACCACCTGGTCGTTTTTCTTGATCCGCATACCCATGGCTATCCCTTCCCCCGCCCGCTCAGAGGACCTCGGGGGCGAGCGAGATG
>JAKAIJ010000225.1 GCA_021814355.1 Acidobacteriota bacterium | reverse complement strand
CTGGGCCGGCTCCTCGGGCTCGGCCCCCGCCGCGAGTCGCTCCAAGAGCGGTCCCACGGCAAGCTTTCCGCGCAGTTCCGGCCCCAGGGCCGCGGCCAGCCGCGCCCCCTCCTCGGGGAAGCGCCTCAGCCCCTTCACGAGCATCTGCTCGTTGACCGGCACCTCCGGAGCCTTCTCCGCCGGGGCCGCTCCAGCCGCGGGAACTTTCTGCCCTTTCGCCGCGTCGGCCAGCCGCCGCAGCACCTGGTTCGGATCGAGGCCGGCGCGGCCAGCCACCTCCCGGGCATGCTCCTGGCGCTCGAGAGGATCGGGGACGGCCATCAGGAACTCCGCCAGAGAATCCAGGAAGGCCACGCGGCCCTCCACGCTGGTTAAGACCGCCTCGCCCTGGGCCTGTTCCACCAGGTGGCGGAAGAAGGGCGCCGCGCCGTCCACGGCGGCGCGGTAGGCCTCGGCCCCGGCGGCGCGGACGCAGTCGTCCGGGTCCTTCCCCTGGGGGAAGGTCGCCACCTTCACCGAAAGGCCCTGCCCCAATAGGACGGGCACAGCCCTTTTGGCCGCCGCCGCCCCGGCGGCGTCCGCGTCGTAGCTCAGCACGACCTCCTTCGCGTACCTCGCGAGCAGGGCCGCCTGGCCCTGGGCGAGGGCGGTCCCGAGCCCGGCCACGACGTCCGCGACCCCGGCCCGGTGCGCCGCCACGAAATCCATGTATCCCTCTACCAGAACCGCGCGGCCCCGGCGGCGGATCGCCTCCTTCGTCCAGCAGAGCCCGAAGAGCACCTCGCGCTTCAGGAAGACGGGCGTCTCGGGCGAGTTCAGGTACTTCGGCTCGTCATCTCCAAGGGCTCGGCCGCCGAACCCCACGGTTCTTCCCATGGCGTCGCGGATGGGGAAAAGCAAGCGGTTTCTGAACCGCTCGCCCCACTCCCCCCGGTCCCGCTCCAACACCAGGCCCGCCTCGGAGGCCTCGCCGGGCTTGAAGCCCTCCCTGGCCAACTGCGCCAGGAGGCCGCCCCGGCGCGGCGCGTAGCCCAGCGCGTACGCCTCCTCCGCCGCCGCGTCCAGCCCCCGCCGGACCAGGTAGGCCCGGACGGCGCCGGCGGCGGGCTCCGCCTTCAGGGCCGCCCGGTAGTAACGCTCGGCGGCGGCCAGGAGTTTCCTCAGGAGCTCCTTCCGGTCCTGTCCCGTTCCCGCCGGGGCGCTCCGCGCCCCTCCTGAGGCCAGCGTCACCCCCGCCCGGCTGGCCAGAAGCTCCAGGGCCTCCGCGAAGGAGCACCCCTCGGCCTCCTGGACGAACCGGAGCAGGTCGCCGCCGCGGTGGCACCCGAAACAATAAAAAAGGCCCGTCTCCCCATCCACCGAGAAAGAGGGCGTCTTCTCCTTGTGGAAGGGGCACAGCCCCGTGCTCCGCCGCCCCCTGCGGGTCAGGCGGACGTATTCTCCGTAGACGGCGAGGGGGTCAAGCAGACCCTTGAGCTCCTGGATGCTTTGAACGACTCCCATACTCCCTCGCGCGCCCTTTAATGTAGTGCTTCGCCTACCGTAGTGCAACCCCTTCCCTTGGAGCCACTTCCAGGTTGGGGGAGAGGACCCTCCCCCCTTACTCCCCGGCCAGCGTCACCCAGGTGGCTCCCGCACCTCCCCCGGAGGGTGGTGCGTCCTCGAAATCGGACACATAAGGGCTTTTTTTCAGGTAGGCGTGTAGACCAGCCCGGAGCCGACCCGTTCCGATACCGTGGATGATCCGCACTTGGCGGAGCCCTGCCATGGCCGCCCGGTCCAGAAACGCCTCCAGCTCGTCCGCGGCTTCGGCCACCGTCTTGCCGATGAGGTTGATCTCGGTCCTGGCGTCCTGGACCCGCACCTCGGCGCCGCCCGCCCCCCGCGCAGGCGGGGGGGCCTTGGCGACGAGGCGCACGTCCCCGAAACCCACTTGGAGGGTTTTCCCGCCGCACTCCACCCGAAGCCGGCCGGTACCCGGGTCCGCCGAGAGGACCCGCCCCTCGAGTCCGAACCCCTCCACGGCGACCCGGTCTCCGACGGAGGGAAGCGCGGCGGGCCGGACCGCCCCGGGCGCCACGCCGGCCTCCCGGGCCGCCGCCTCCACGATCTTGGGGGCGCGGTCCCGCGACGCCCTGCGGACCGCCTGACGGTCCACGGCGCTCCGGAGCTCCGCCAGGAAGCGCTCCTCGGCCGCCCGGAGACGCTCCGGGAGGTTCTCGACGAAGCGCCGCCGGGTCTCCTCCTCGGCCGCTCGGGCCTCCTGCAGGCGCCGCTGCTCGGCGCGGCTCTTCTCCTGCTGGTCTTGGGCCCGGGCCCGCTCCTTCTCGAGCGCGGCGCGCTCCTCCTCCAGGGCGTCGAGCACCTCCTTGAGGCGCTTCTCCTCCCGGGGCAGCAATCCCCGCGCGGCATCGAGGATCTCGCACGGAAGGCCCGCCCGCGCCGCCGTTTCCAGCGCGCGGCTCGCGCCCACCCGGCCCATCTGGAGCCGGAAGGTGGGGCGCAGGTCGCCCTCGGAGAACTCCATCCCCGCGTTCCCCATCCCCTCCGTCACGAGGGCGCGGGCCTTCAGCGCCTCCTGGTGGGTGCTGCAGAGGATGTACCCCCTGCGCCGGTGGAGGTGGAGGAGGATGGCCTCGCCCAGCGCCGCCCCCTCCGCCGGGTCGGTGCCCGCGCCGAGCTCGTCGAGGACCGCCAGGAAGGGCTCCTCCAGGGCGTCGAGGGCCTCCTTCAGGTGGACCATCCGCGCGGAGAAGGTGGAGAGGGAGTCGAGGATGGACTGGGAGTCGCCCACCGCCGCGTAGAGGGTGGCGAAGACGGGCAGGACCGTGCCCTCCTGCGCGGGGACAGGCAGGCCCGCCTGGCTCATGGCGCAGAGGAGCCCCGCCGTCTTGAGGGCCACGGACTTGCCCCCCGCGTTGGGCCCGCTCACCACGAGGGTGCGCGTTCCTGAGAGCGCAAGGCTCAGGTCCAGGGGCACCACCGCCTCCCGGGGCGGCTCACCCCAGGCCTCCGCCCTCAGGGCGTTGAGGGACGGGTCCAACAGCGGGTGGCGCCCGCCCAACAGGCGCAGCCGCGCGCCCTCCGGCTCCAGCTCCGGCAGGCGCCCGCCCATGATCTTGCCCAGGCGGGCGCAGGCGCAGACCAGGTCCAGCGCCTCCAGCGCGTCGAGGGCGGACTCGATCTCGTCCGAGCGGCCCGAGAGCTGGGCCGAGACCTCCAGGAGGATGCGGCGGATCTCCTCGCGCTCCTCCGCGTCCAGGCCGGCGAGGCGGTTGTTCATCTCCACGGCGGCGAGGGGCTCGATGTAGGAGGTGGCGCCGGTGGAGGAACTGTCGTGGAGGATTCCCTTCACCTCGGACCGCCGGCTCGTCTGGACCGGCAGGACCAGCCGGCCGTTGCGCACGGTGTAGCTCTCCTGCCGAAGGACCGCGCCGCCGAGCCGGGTCACGAGCCCCTCCATGAGCGAGGAGACCTTGCCCCGGACCTGCTCGCGCTCCCGGCGCAGCCCCTGGAGCTTCGGGCTGGCGCCGTCCGCCACTTCGCCCCGGTCGTCGAGGGTGCGCTCGAGCAGGTCGAGCGCCGAGCGGGTCGCGGGGCACGGGGGAACGAGTTCTTCCAGGAGCGGGCTCGAAGCGGCGGGATCGCCAAGCCAGGCCCGGGCACGGTCGTGGACCCTCAGGCAGGCGCGCAGGTCGCGCAGGGTCTCGAGCGGCAGCGCGATCCCCGTGGGAACGCGCGTGGGCCCCCGGCGGTAGCCCTCGAAGGAGAGCCGTCCCCGGAGGGTCTCGCCGAGGCCGATCTCCCGGACGCGCCCGTGCCGGAGCGCCACCTCCCCCGGCGAACCGGCGGGGGCCAGGGAGGCGGCCCGGCGCCTGCCCTCGCGCGTGGACGCGCACAGAGACAGAAGCGCCAGGACGCGGTCCCACTCGAGGGCCTTGAGCGTCCTGACGTCCATGGCGTTCCCGGGTCGGAGATTACGCGTTGTACTTGCGTTCCTGAGCCAGGCGCTTGAGGAGCTTCTTGCGGGCGGCCAGCGCCTTCTTCTTGCGCTTCACGCTCGGCTTCTCGTAGTGCTGACGCTTCTTCAGCTCCGAGAGCACGCCCGCTTTCTCGCACTTTCTCTTGAACCGGCGGATCGCACCCTCGATGCTCTCGCCTTCCTTGACGGTAACCTGCGGCACTCGCTCTCGCCTCCCCTCTTCGCCCGATTTCCGCCGCCGGGGCGACGGATGCGGAATCTGAATGATAACAGGAGTTGCGCCGGACTGCAACACCCAGGTCCCTCGGGTCGGCGGAGGCCAGAGCCCCTCCGCTGCTTGCCCGGCGCAGAGAGCGCGGTCGCGCCCC
>JAKAIJ010000016.1 GCA_021814355.1 Acidobacteriota bacterium | reverse complement strand
ACAAGGGATGCTACGCGCGCCGGCCGCCCGCGCCTCGGATTGAGGTCAGCTGCCGGGCGGCCGCCTCGGACCGCGATGTCCGCTCACGCCAGCTCGGCCAAGACCTTCTTGTGGAAGTCCCAGAACCGCGCCACCGACGAGATGCTCACCTTCTCGCCCGGCGCGTGCACGCCCTCGAGCTGCGGCCCGTACGAGATGATGTCCACCTCGCCCTCGACCTTGTCCGCGATGATGCCGCACTCGAGCCCCGCGTGGATCGCCTTGGGCTCGGGCACCGTGCCGTGGAGCCGCCGGTAGGTCTCCTGGGCCTGCCGGAGGATGGGGGAACGGAGGTCGGGCTTCCAGCCCGGGTAGGCGGAGCTGTGGGTCACCCTGGCGCCCGCGGCGCGCCCCACGCTCTCGACCCAGCGGGCCGCCCAGAGGAGGCGCGACCAGAGGCTCGACCGCTGGGAGGTGCAGACCTCGACGGAGGTCCGTCGGGTCGCGACGATGGCGAAATTGGTGGAGGTCTGAACCAGTCCCGGGATGTCGCGGCTGAACTCCACGTAGCCGTGGGGCAGCGCCCCCAGGAGGTCCAGGAGCTTCGCCTGGCTCGTCGCCGCCAGCGGCGGAAAGAGCGCCTTGCCAGGGCCCAAGGCCAAAGAGAGCCCCTCGTCCACGCCGCGCAGCTCGGCGCGCAGGTCGGCCTGGAGCGCCTTGAGAGACTTCCTGGCCTTCGGGAGCGCGGCGGGGTCGTGGTCCAACGCCAGCGTGACGAAGGCCTCGCGGGGGATGGCGTTGCGCTTGGAGCCGCCGTCGAAGGTGACCAGCCGGAAGGCGACGCCGGCGCCGGAGAGAGCCCACAGGGCCCGCACCAGGATCTGGTTGGCGTTTCCGCGGCCCTCGTGGATGTCGCCCCCCGAGTGGCCGCCCCGCAGCCCGGTGGCCGAGAGGGTGAAGGCTTTTTTGGGCACGGCCTTCTCGCGGCGGACCGGCAGCGTCAGGACGGTGTCCTGGCCCCCCGCGCATCCGACGTAGAGTTGGCCGTCCTCCTCGGTGTCCAGGTTGAGCAGCCGGCGGCCCTTGAGGAAGCCGGGTCTGAGGCCGTTGGCGCCGTGGAGCCCCGTCTCCTCGTCGGTCGTGAACAGCAGCTCGAGGGGGCCGTGGACGGCGCCCCGGTCGTCCAGGAGCGCCAGCGCCATGGCCACCCCGATGCCGTTGTCGGCGCCCAGGGTGGTCCCCGTGGCCTTCACCCAGTCGCCCTCGAGGCGGAGCACGATGGGATCCTTGAGAAAGTCGTGCGCCGTGCCGCTGTTCTTCTCGCACACCATGTCGGTGTGGCCCTGCAGGACGGTGACGGCGGCGCGCTCGCGCCCGGGGGTCGCGGGGACGCGGATCACGGTGTTCCCCGCGGCGTCCTGGGACCAGGGGAGGCCGTGGCGCTTCGCCACGGAGAGGAGGTACTCGCCCGCGGCCCTCTCGTGGCCGGAGGAACGGGGAATGCGCGAGAGGGCCTCGAAGTGGTCCCAGACGGCGGCGGGTTGGAGCTTCAGCATGGAGTCCTCCTCGAAGGCGCGCGGCGCGCGCGGAGAACAGTATCCCACCGGGCGATCCAGGGCGCCAGCGGGGGAGTTGCAAGCTCCCTCGCGGTCCCTGGGGGGCTCGGTCCGTCCGCGCCGTCACTGGCGCTCGCGCACCCAGTTCTCCTCGATGGCGTCGTAGAGTCCCGCCTGGTCGGCGCCGTGGCGGGGCAGCAAAGTATTCGCATACCAGGTCTGGAACTCTGGGTTGTGCATGGCCGCCAGATAGGCCTTGAAAGCCTCGTGGCCCCCGAGGGGGTCGCCGGTCTTCCGCCGGATCTGAGCGGTATAAAACCAGGCGTCCTGCATCGTGTAGGGGGAGGGGCCAAGAAAGCTCCCGGTCTTCTCGGCTCCGGCGAGGGCACGCTGGAACGCCACGGCGGCCTCGGGGAGGCGGCCCTGCTCGTAGAGGACCCGTCCCTGGAGGTAGTCGGCCACCTTCTCGGCGTCCACGCCCCGAAGGCGGCGGAGGGACGCGATCTCTGCAAGAGCCTCGTCGTAGCGGCCCGTGAGGCGGAGCATGGTGACCACCGCGACGCGGTAGGCGAAGGGCCGGGAGGACTTCCGCGCGGCCTCCCGGTAGGCTCCCAGCGCCTGCTCGAACTGGCCGCCCTCCCAATAGGAGAGGCCGATGGCGGCGTCGGGCTCCGGAGCGGCGGGTTTCAGCGCCCGGGCCTCCTCGAGGTAGAAGCGCTTGGCTGCCTCCCGGTCCCGGACCGTCTCGGGGAGCGGGGCGCAGCACTGATAGCCGTCGCGGAGGATCTCCACCGATTTATCGGAGGTGAGCCTCTCCGAGCACTCGAGCGCCTTCCTGTACCGTTCCTCGTCGCTCTGGAAGAGCCGGCAGCAGCCGAGTCCCGAGGCGAAGACGAGCGCGAGGAGGAGGGCCGGCAGGGGCGCGCGAAGGGGCACGGAAGAGGTCTCCAAGGCGGCGGTTTCACCCGCCGGCTCCAGAGTAATGGGGATGGCGCCGCGGGTGCAACCCTCGTCAGTCCGTAAAGACGAAGGGGAGCGGCTGGAACGAGAGCGCGAGCACCGCGAACGCGGCGAGCGCCAGCGCCCGCTGGCGCGGCGCCAGGGGACGCTCCTCCCGGAGACAGGGCGGGTGGCCGCACCCCAGCGCGAGCAGGAGCGTCCCCCAGACCGCGAAGTGAAACCCCCATGGAGCGAGGACGAAGAGGAGACCGACGAGGCTCCGCGAGGCGAGCGCGTGGTGCCGGGGCAATACGGAGTAGAGGACGTGACCGCCGTCCAGCTGGCCTGCGGGCAGGAGGTTCAGCCCCTGGACGAAGAAGCCGATCCAGGCCGCCGCGAGGACGGGGTTCTGGAAAAACACCACCCCCTGCTCCCATCGGCCCTCGCAGAGCCCCCGCAGCAGCCAGTATCCCAGGGGGAGGTGGACGTTCACGCCGAAGTCGGTGGGCGCCCGGTAGCCCGCCGCCAGCAGGACGTATCCGGCGGCCGCGGCCGCCGCGGACGCGAGAAAGCCCTGGAGAGGCCCGAGGGCGCCGATCTCCGCGAGGCTCCCGCGGTCGGGGACGGGGCTCTTCAGGCGGATGAAGGCCCCGAACGTGCCCACCGAGAGGTAGGGCGGACCCGGGAGGAAGTAGGGCCAGGTCACGCGCACGCCGAGCCGGCGCGCCGCGGCGAAGTGGCCCCACTCGTGGGCCGAGAGGATGCCGAGCAGCGTGGCGGCGAAGGGGAGGCCCCGGAGAAGAAGCGCGGGACGGGAAAGAATCGCAGCGGCGTGCTCGCCCGAGGAGACGTCCGCAAACTCGGGGAGAAGCTCGGTGCCCGCGTAGAGGGTGGTCAGGACCGTGCAGAGGAAAAGCACCGCGTGCCGGACACGCGGCGCTTCCCGCCGGGGGATGATTCCAAAGTCCACCGCCTCAGGGTCCAGCCAGGGACGGGCGCTTACTGGAAGAACCGGATCGAGGGCTTGAACTTGACGGTCTTCCCGGGAGAGATGGGGACGGACTCGCCCGTCTTCAGGTTCCGGCCCAGGCCCTTCTTGCGCTCCTTGACCCGGAAGACTCCGAATCCGCGGAACTCGACCTTCTCGCCCTTCTCGAGAGCCTCGCGGATGGAGTTGAAGACCTCCTCCACGGAGTCCTGCGCCTTGAGGTGCGAGATGCCGGCCACACGGGCCACTTCCGAAACGATATCCGCTTTGATCATCCAGTGCCTCCAGGGGTCCGGGCGTCCGCCGTACGGTTCCTTATCGTCTCAACCGTTGAAGGACTCCACCGCCTCGTCCACGGATCCGTACGTGTCGAACACCGAGGCCAGGCGGGTGATTTCCATGAGGTCGTCAATCTTTTTCGTGAGGTTCGCGAGCTTGATGGAGACGTGGTTGCGTCGCGCCGTGGTGTAGGCCGCCACGAGCTCGCCGAGACCGGAGGAATCTATGAAGGAGACGCCGCCCAGGTCCACGACGATCTGCTTCTTTCCGGCGTCGATCTGCGCCTTGATCAGCTCGCGCATCTTCACGTCCCCGCTTCCGAGGGTGATGCGCCCCGAGAGCTCCAACACCGAAACCTTGCCCCGATCGTACGCTTTGAACGACATGTCACTCCTCCCCTTGGGGCGCGGCGCCGGCCCCGGTCAGACGGACTCTCATCTCCATCCCGAAGTGGCCCGGGCGCTCCGTGAGGAACCGGACGCCATCCACGAACTGCCGGATCAGGAAAATCCCCCGGCCGCTGGGCCGGAGAAGGTTCTCTGGGGAGGTGGGATCGGAGAGCTTGGAGCGGTCGAACCCGCCCCCCTCGTCCCAGACCCGGATCGTCACCTCGCGGCCGCGGCGCTCCATCTCGAACTCGACCGTCTTGGCCGGGTCCTTCCGGTTGCCGTGGAGCACCGCGTTGTTCACCGCTTCGCGGATCGAGAGGCAGAGCCAGTCGGTGCGCTCCTCGGGGATGCCGAACTCCGGAAAGACGGCGCGGCAGAGGCTCTCGAAGAGATCGGTGTAGCGCAGGTGCGACTGTACCACAAGCCGCAGCGTCAGGTCCTCGGCGGTGCCGTTGTCCATCCCGGTGGCCCCCGGTGCAGCGGGCGCGCGGCCCCCCGCGGGCTGCGCTTGTGTCGAGCGCAAATGCTACCACGGATCGGGTTGGGTGACCATCCCCTCGCCGGACGCGTGCTACACTGACTCCGGAGTCCCGGGCCGCGGCCCGGGCGCGACCGGATGGCCCTCGACGTCCCGGTGATCGGCCTCGAAGTCCACGTCCAGCTCCGCACCCGCACCAAGCTCTTCTGCGGCTGCGGCGCGGGCTTCGGCGCCCCTCCCAACCACCTCACCTGCCCCGTCTGCCTCGGCCTGCCCGGCGCCCTGCCGGTGCTCAACGCAGAGGCGGTGAGGCTCGCGGTGCGCGCGGCCCTCGCCCTCCACATGGCCGTAACGCCGCACAGCCGCTTCGCCCGGAAGAACTACTTCTACCCGGACCTCCCCAAGGGCTACCAGATCACCCAGCACGACCGCCCCCTCGCCACCGGAGGGTGGCTGGAAGTTCCCCTGCCAGGGGGGGGGGCGGCGCGGGTGGCCCTCGCGCAGCTCCACCTGGAGGAGGACTCGGGCAAGAGCCTTCACGCCGCCGCCGGCGGAGCGGGCGGGAGCCGCCTCGATTTCAACCGCGCGGGCGCCCCCCTCGCGGAGATCGTCACGGAGCCCTGCCTGGGCTCGCCGGAGGAGGCGGCCGACTTCCTCCGCGCCCTGCACGCCCGACTCACCTTCGCGGGAGTCACCACCGGCCGCATGGAAGAGGGGGCCCTGCGGTGCGACGCCAACGTGTCGCTCCGCGATCCGGCGACCGGAGACGGCACGGAGCGCGTGGAGGTGAAGAACCTGAACTCCTTCCGCTTCGTGGAGCGGGCGCTGGCCCACGAGGTTTCCCGGCAGCGCGAGGCGGTGGCGAGCGGCGCGGTCGTCGCCCGCGAGACGCGCCTCTTCGACCCCGGCTCGGGCGCGACGGCGGTGCTGCGCGAGAAGGAGACCTTCGAGGATTATCGGTACTTCCCCGACCCGGACCTGCCGCCGCTGGTGGTGGGGGAGGCGCTGCTCGCGCAGGAGCGGCACCGGCGAGACGAAGCGCCGGAAGCCCTGCGCACAAGGTTCAGGACCGAGATGGGGCTCCCCGACTACGACGCGGGCGTGCTGACCCAGGACCGGGAGACCGCGGCCTACTTCGAGGCCGTCGCGCGCCGGTGCGCCGACCCCAAGGCGGCCTCCAACTGGGTCATGACCGAGGTGCTGCGCCAGGTCAAGGCCCACGGGGGCGACTGGACCCGTCTCCGGGTCCACCCGGAGGAGCTGGGCGCCCTCCTGGCGCAGGTGGCCGAGGGTCGCCTCTCGACGGCCCTCGCCAAAGCGGTCTTCGCCCGTATGGCCGAGAGCGGCGAGGAGGCGGGGACGGCGGTCCGGGCCCTCGGAGGTCCGGTGGTGCGAGACGGGGAGACTCTGTCCGCGCTGGTGGACGAGGCGCTGCGGGCGCAGCCGCGAGCGGCCGAGGACGTGAGGGCGGGGCATGGCCGGGCGCTGGGGGTCCTGGTGGGCGAGGTTCTGCGCCGCAGCGGGGGCCGCGCGGAGCCGCGTGCGGCGAGGCGGCTCCTGAGGGTGCGGCTGGGGCTGGACGCCGAGGAGTAGAACGGGATGGCTCAGGGGGCCTGGGAGCCCGGCGCGGGGACCTCGGGAGGAGGGGCGGTCTCCACCGGTCCCAGGGTGGGCGCGGGCCCCTTCGGCCTGGGCCGCCGCGGGCCGGGGGGGGCGTCGTCCCGGGTGTCCCGGTCGTAGAAGGTCGAAACCACCTTTCGGACCGGCTCGCCGGCCGGGAAGACCGTGAGACTGGCCGTCGCGCGGGTCCCGTAGATTTTCAGCGCCAGCACGACCCAGTCGTACCCGGGGGCCTCGCCGGAGTAGGAGAGGATCAGGGGCCCCAGGCTCGGAAAGGCGAAGGTCCCCCGGCCGGAGAGATCCAGAGCCCGGCCCGTGTCCTGCCAGCGGAACTCCCCGGTGGCGGAGTTCAGCCAGATGGAGACCGCGCCCGAATCGCTGCGGAGGTAGAGGTCGTAGGTTGGCGGCGGCGCGGCGGCGCCCGCCCGGAGGGCGGCGAGGAGGAGAAATGTGGCAGCGGCCCTGGGCCCGTGCATGGTTCCGGCCGGCATCGGCTCAGTGCTTGACGCGGTAGAGGATCACGCGCCGCCCCACCAACCGGATGAGCCCCTGGTTCTGCAGCTCGCCGAGCGCCCGGGAGACCGTTTCCCGCGTGGTTCCGATGAAGTTCGCGATCTCCTGGTGGGTGGGCCGCATCACCAGCAGCGACCCGTCCGCCAGTTCCCGCCCCTGCTGGTGCGCCAGGTCGAGCAGGTAGCGCCCCACGCGGCTGTAGGTGTCGAGGAAGATGAGGCTCCGGATGCGCGAGGAGGTGTCGCGGAGCCGGTGGGAGAGGGTCCGGATGACCGAGAGGGCGATGGCCGGCTTGGACTCGATGACCTTCAGGAACTGAGGCCCCGAAAGGACCATCAGCTCCGAGTCCTCGAGGGTCTCGACGGTGGCGGAGCGGCGCTCCTCCAGGTCGAAAAGGGCCATCTCGCCCACCAGTTCGCCGGGGCCCAGCACCGAGAGGATAACCTCCCGGCCGTCCTCCGCCAGGAGCGACGCCTTCACCTTGCCCTTGAGCACGAGGTAGAGGGAATCCCCCCGGTCCCCTTCGCAGAAGAGGAGGGTGCTCTTGGGAACCTTGCGCACCTGGGAGGCGTCGCGGACCGCGGCGAGGTCCCGCGCCTCGAGCTTCGAGAAGAACCCGACCTTGCGGAGGAGCTCCAGGTCGAACACGGCTCAGCCCTCGTCGTCCGGGGCCGGCCCGGCGTCGTCGCCCTCGGGCAGGTCGGGGCCCCCCTCGGCGGGCGGCGGGGCCTCTCCCTCGGCGTGGGCGCTCCCCCCCATCATCTTTTGCATGATGTGGCGCGGGACCGAGACGTTCGTGATGGCGTGCTTGAAGACGATCTGGTCGTAGTCCCGACCGCGGACGTGAATGGTGTAGCGGTCGAACCCCACCACCTGGCCCACGAACTTCTTTCCCGAGACCAGAAAGATCGTCACCAGCGAGCGGTCCTTACGGACGAAGTTGAGGAGCTGGTTCTGGATGTTGATCTCCCGGTTGGCAGCCGGGCGTTTCCCACCATCGCCGGATGAGTTCCATTGCATGGGATTCCCAAGCCTCCCTCTCGATGTCATACCAATTCAAGTCACGCTCTTTCCGAAACCAGGTCAGCTGGCGTTTCGCCAAGTTCCTAGACCGCCGCTTGACGCGGCTGGCGGCCTCCGACAGGGAGATCTCGCCGCGCAGATGGGCGGCCACCTCTCCGTAGCCGATGGCCTTGGCGACGGGCCCCGCGAGCCGCCCTTCTTCCAGAAGCCCCCGGACCTCTTCCACCAGTCCCCGGGCCAGCATGGTGTCCACCCTCGCCTCGATCCGATTGTAGAGCAGGGGCCTGGGCGCGGTCAAACAGATTCGCAGGACGCAAGTCAAGCCCCGGCTCCCGAACGGGGAGGCGCCGATGAGGGACGAAAGGGATCGCCCCCCTGCCAGACGGACCTCCAGGGCCCGGATGACGCGCAGGGTGTCACGCGGCGGAACCCGGCGGGCCGCCTCGGGGTCCAGCCGGCGCAGGAGGCGGTGGAGCCCCGCGGCGCCGCGGCGCTCCAGCCGAGCCCGGAGGCGCGCCCGGATGGACTCCTGGCGGGGCGGAGCGTCCACCAGCCCCTGGAACAGGGCCCGCGCGTAGAGCCCCGTGCCGCCCACCACCACCGGCATGCGTCCACGGCCCCGGATGGCGGCGACGGCTTCGAGCGCTCGCGCGCGGAACTCGCCCGCGGAGAACCAGCTCCCGGGCTCGGCCACGTCCAGCAGGTGGTGGGGGACGCCGCGCCGCTCCCGGAGGGAGGGTTTGTCGGTGCCGATGTCCAGGCCGCGGTAGACCGCCATGGAGTCGCAGGAGATCACCTCGCCGCCGAACGCCAGCGCGACCCGGACCGCGAAGGCGGATTTCCCGGTGCCCGTGGGCCCCAGGACCGCCACGACCTTCGCCCCGGGGACGCTCTCGGGCGCGCCGGTCACGACCGTTTGCCGAACAGGTCCCCGCGGGTGTTCTTAAGGGTCTCGAGGACGCTGCGCTCGTGGTCCCCGCCGAGGGTGCGGCGAATGGCGAGGAGGGAGGCGTAGAGGTACTCGTTGAGCCCCTGGACGAGGGCGCTGTGGCGCGGCGGCGCCAACTCCCGGAAGTTCTCCAGCAGGCGCTCCTCGGAGAGGCTGCCGTTGCTGCGTAGGGTGACGCGGCCGTAGAGCTCGGGCTGGGAGACCTTGAGCTTGCCCAGGTATTTCTCGAGGATGTTCTCCGCAATGGGGCCCACCTCGCGCAGGAGGTAGTGGTAGAGGAAGGCGAACATCTCGTTGTAGGTCTTAACGAGGGCTTGGGCCTCCTTCAACTCCTTCTGCTCCTCGGCGAAGCGGTCCTTCTTGCGCTTCACGTGGAGGAACCCAATGGTGAAGAAGATAAAGAGAGTCTTGAGGGTCTCGAACTCGCCGATCTCCGAGAGGTCCACCACCTCCTGGACCGAACGCTCGCCGTCCACGAGCTTGAAGACGTGCTTCTCGTACTCCTCGAAGTGGAGGTTCTGCGGGCGCTGGGCGGGCTGGACCCGCTCGAAGATCACGTCGCGGGTGGGGAACTTCTGCTCGAAGAGCCGCCGGTCCTGCACCCTCCGGAGCCCCTCGAGCAGCAGTTCGGGGACCGTGAGCGAAGTGGTGATGTTCTCGCCGATGCGCTCCTCCCCCTCGTAGAATTGGAACGCTCCGGAATCCCACTGGAGGAGGCTGTACCCGATCTCCTGAACCTGCCGCCGGACTTCGTTCCAGAGGTCCTTGGGGGTGATGGACTGCTGCTCGATGAGAATCTTTCCGAGCCGCTTTCCGCGGGTGATCTGGGCCGCCGCCCGGGCGAGCTGGTCCGGCGAGATCCGGCCGGAGCGGACCAGCATCTCCCCGAACCGTTCTTCCGGGACGTTGGAGGTGGCGAAGACCACCAGGCCCTTCTTGAAGTGCAGGGTCTTGGTCACGGTCCCGTTGCGCACCAGCAGGATCCCCGTCTTGGCCATGGTGTGGATGTAGTCCAGGAGCTCAGGAAGCCCGAGGGCGTTGAAGTCCCCCTGCAGGGGAGGCGCCGTGGGGCCGGTCATGGAACCGCCCCCGGTCCCGCCGCGACCCCGGTCGGCGCCGGAGTCCGCAGAAGAGAGGGCGGGAAGTAGCGGCAGAGGACCCGCCCCCGGATGGCCTCGCCGGGGACGGTGCCGAAGTCGCGGCTGTCCTGACTCTGCGGCAGGTTGTCCCCCAGGAAGAAGTAGCGGCCCTCGGGGACCCGCAGGGGCCCGGCGGAGGAGGCGGCGCCCGGGGGCGTCACCGCGAGCCCGTTCACCCGGAGCCGTCCGTCGGGCGTGACGTCCAGCCGGTCTCCGGGCAGCGCCGCGAGGCGCTTCACGAGGAACCGGTCGTCGAGGGGGGAGCGGAAGACCACGAGATCGCCGCGGCTCAGGTCGGCCAGGCGGAAGAAAACCCTGTCCACCAGGAGGTAATCGCGCTCGGCGAGGGTTGGGCGCATGCTGAGCCCGGCCACCTGGAACGGCTGGAGGACGACGTGGAAGAGAAGGACCGCCAGGACCAGCGAGAGGGCCGCCACACCGGCCGCGTGGATCAGAAACCGCCCCAGGGGCCTCAGGACCATCGGATGCCAGCCCTCCCGGCGATTCTAGCGCAGGGCCCCCGCCGCGGCAAGCGCGGGCGCAGACCTCAGGGGACTACGAGAAAGGCGGGGGAGTCGGGGAAGCTGCGGTAGAGTCCCGCTCCGTCCTTGGCGTCCATCGTCATGCGGAACCGGACGCGGTGCGGCTGCCGGACGTCGAGGCCCTGGAGGAAGTCGTCCCACCAGGAGGCGAGCCGGCTCCGCGCGTGGACCTTGCCGGAGATCTCGCCCCGAAGGTCCACCTGGATGCAGCGGGAGTCCGGAAAAACGATCTGGAAGGAGGGGGGCACCGGCGTGAGGTCGCTCAGCGTGGGCGGGACGACCCCGGCGGCGTCGGGCGTGGGCCGGGTAGCCTCGTTTCCGGGGATGATGCGCACCCGCTCGACCACGAGGGGCGGGTCCAGGGCCGCGGGGGACCAGATCTCTCCGGCCCAGGGCTCGGCGCCCCCGCGGGGGATCCCGGCGATCCGGGGGACCCCGACCCGGAGCTCGGAGGCGGGGTAGCGGGTGATCTCCACCCCCGAGTGGCAGAGGATCACCGCGGCCTCGGAGAGCCTCAGCTCGAAGTAGTAGCGCCCCGAAGAGGCGAGCTGTCCCCGGAGGAGATCCGTCCTCCGTGCGTCGAGGACGGGAGTCCTGGCGGGGGCGCCGCCGGAGCAGGCGGCGGCGAGCAGGAGCGCGGCGAAGGCCAGGGCGCGGGCGGCTCTCACGTCAGTAGATGAACACCGTGGTCCCGATGGGACACTCCTGCCACAGGACCCGCAGGTCGTCCCTCCCGACGCGGATGCACCCGTGGCTGACGTTTCGTCCGAGCAGGCGCGTGTAGAGGGTTCCGTGGATCATGTAGCCGGGGGTGTCCAGGTCGAGGGCGTACTCTCCCAGCATTCCCTCCTGGACCCGGTCCGAGTAGCGCCGGGGGAGGGGTTCCCCGGACTCGATGTACTCCCAGTCGGGGGCGGTCCAGAGGGGGTTCTCCCGGCGGCCCTTGACCTTGAACCGGCCCACGGGGGTGTCGAAGACCCATTTCCGCTTGCCGGAGGGGTCCTCGAGAACGCTGCCCGCCCCGGCGGAGACCACGGCGTCCAACAGCACCCGGCTCCCGTCCCGGAGATAGAGCCGGTTCTGGACGCGGTCTATGATGATGAAGGGCCCTTTGGGAGCCAGCTTGTCCAGGGTCTTGCGGGCCTTCGCCGAGGCCTCCTCCAGACCGGCGCCCGCGAGATCCGGCGGCGGCGGGGGCATATGAGAGGCGGCGAGGGCGGGCGTGACGGGCCGGTAGGCGTACCCGGTGCCCCATGCGAAGAGCGCCGCGAGGCCGCAAGCCCCAAAGAAAACGGCGCAGGCGAGCGCCGCGCGGCGCCCGGTCCCGGCCCGTGCGAGATTCGGCGGAGGCGGCGGAGTTGCCGGGAAGGGGCCGGGGGCGGGGTCGGTCATGACGTCTTTCGGGCCTGTTTGAGGGTGGCGCGGATGGGACCATCGGAGCCGTCGCTCCCGACGATCACCACGAGCGTTCCCACGCCGGCCTGATTGTACAGCCAGCCCATGTCCCTGTCATCGGGGGCGATGCACCCGTCGGTCCAGTCGTAGCCGAGGCCTCCCTGGCCATGGATCTCGATGAGACCCCCGATGCCGCTGCGCGCGGAGATCTCCCGGCGGGCCTTGGCCTCCTGGAAGCGCCGGCGGTCGTCATCGTTCGGGTAGTTCAAGAGGAGCGCCTGGCCGTACTTGCTGCTCCCGTTGGACTTCTTGCGGGTGATCCGGTACCGGCCCTCGGGCGTGGTGCGGTCGCCGGCGTACATCTTCTGGCGGAGCGAGTAGGCTCCCAGGTCCACGGCCATGGAGCGCACCACCGATCCGTTCCGGTAGAGGTCCAGTCGGTGGCGCTCCTTGATCACGACGATAGCGGACCCGGACCGGCGGCTCTCGGCTACGGCCTCCCGGATCCAGGCCTGCCACTTGGCGACGAGCTGGGGGTCCTCGAAGCGGGAGAGGAGGGACCGGCTCTTCTGGCGCGAGGTCTCGACGGCCTTGAGGCTTTCCCGGGCGCTGGCGAGGGCGGAACTGTTGCGGCCCCGCGCCAGGAGCTGGCGGGCGTCCCGGAGGCGTATCTCCGCGGTGGCCATGCGCTGGCGGACGTAGGCGTCGGTGGACGCCTGCCGCGCCAGGGCCCGGGCCTCCTCGAGCTGCTCCTCCACCTGGGTCACGAGGGTGCGTGCCTGGGCGGCGTCGGCTTCGGACCGGGCCCGCGCGTCCAGAAGGAGCTTCAGAGCCTGGTCGGCCGCCAGCTCCATCAGGCCCTGGGCGCGGGTGTAGTCCTTCTGGAACCACCGGAGGGCTTGCTGGTACTGGATTTCGCGGAGAGCCGCGGCGAGATCGGCGTCGCACAGGAGGCGACGGGGCTTGGCATACTCCATAGCCCCCGCCCGGTCGGCCCGGCTGAGGAGGTCGCGCACGCCGTGGCCGCCCACGTCGCGAGGTGGCGTCATCCGGCCGTCGAAGAAAGGGGGAAGAGCATCGGAGGCCCAGGCCGTCGCTACGGCCAGGACGGCGAGGACGACGGTCCGCGGGATGGCTCGTGCGCTGAACAGAACCATGCGGGCGCCCCCTCTCTTCTCCCGTAAAGAAAAACCGGGGGGCGGCGAACCGCCCCCCGGACCGCAGTCACGAACGGAGGGCGATTACTTCCCCTTCTTGCCGCCCTTCTTCATCTCGATGGCGGCCGCCACGTCGGCGCTCACCTTCTCGGCGCCGGCCTTGGCGTTGTCGGCCTTGGTCTTCGCGTCGAGGAACTTCTCGGAGGTCATGTCGGCCTTGGCGGCGTCCACGTTGGCCTGGGCGGCGTCCACGTCGCCGGTCATGGCGGCGAGGTCGGCGGTGCTGCCCTTCCCCTTGGGGGCCTTCTTGAGGTCCTCGCGGGCGGTGGCGACGGCGCCCTCGGCGGCGGTGATGGCGGCCTCGGCGTCCTTCTTGGCCTGCTCCTTGCCGGCGACGGCGTCCGCCTTGGCCTTGTCGGCCAGCTGCTTGAGCTCGTTGGCGAGCTGCTCGGTCAGCTTGTAGCTCTTGAAGAACTTGTCGTTCTGGACCGCGAGCTCCTGGTCGAGGGCGGCGGCCTTGTCGGTGGCCTGCTTCAGGGCCTCCGGCGCGTAGGTGGAAGCCTCGGCGGCCTTGGCGCCCTCGAGGGCGGCCTTGGCGCCGTCAATGAGAGGCTGCGGCGGCTTGGCGCACGCCACGAGGCCCAGGAGAGCCAGAACCAGGAGACTGACCAGAATCTTTCTCATACCCGATTCTCCTTTCTTGCCCGAAATCGCGTGAATCTGCCTTCCTCTTCACAAACCCGCCCCGGGTCCCCCACGGGCCCGGTGAGTCGGGGTTATCCGCCCGGTTGTACGGTTTCGTTCCGGTGTCCGGTCCGGCCCGTGGAGCAAAGACCCGACCGGCCTTTCTCGTTACGCCTCCCGGTTGCGCCTCGGCGCAACCCAAGGACGGAGACTAGCACCAACCGGCTTACGATGTCAAGAGCGAGGCTTCCGGCTGGCTCCGGGCCGGCCGCCGCGGTATACTCCCCCGCGAGGAGGGCGCGGATGAACCGGACGATCCTGACCATCTCGGGCTTAGACGCGAGCTGCACCTCGGGGACCGCCGCGGACATCAAGACGTTCCAGACCTTCCGCGTCTACGGAGCGGCGGCCATCACCAGCATCCTCGTCCAGAACACCCAGGGGATCCAGGCGATCCACCCGGTCCCGATGGAGATCCTCGGGCAGCAGGTGGAGGCCATCGCCACCGACATGGCGGTCCACGGCGTCAAGGTGGGGATGGTGGCCACCGCCGCCAACGCCCAGATGATCGCCACGCTCCTGGACGCCTTCCAGCTCGCGAAGACGATGGTTCTCGACCCCATGCTCCACAGCGCCGCGGGGGCCCCTCTCCTGGACGACAAGGCCGTGGAGGTGGTGCGGGAGAAGCTGCTCCCCATGGCCTACGTGGTCACGCCCAACGTCCTGGAGGCGCAGGTGCTCACGGGGGTCGCGGTGGCCGACATGAACGGCGCCAAGGAGGCGGCCAAGGCCCTCTTCGACAGGGGGGCCCGGAACGTGGTGATCACGGGGGGACACCTCGAGGGGACCCGGGCCATGGACCTCTGGTACGACGGGGCCCGCTACCACGTGTTTGACGCGCTGAAGGTGCCCACGAAGAACACGCTGGGGATCGGGTGCACCTTCTCGGCGATCCTCGCCGCCCTCCTGGTGAAGGGGCTCGGCCTCGGGGAGGCCATTGACAAGGCCAAGCAGTACATCGCCAAGGCCGTGCAACACCCCTTCCAGATCGGCAAGGGCGGCGGCCCCCTCAACCACACGATTCCGATGTGAAGTGGCCTTAGAATCCCGAGAGGTCCGAGGCGGTGATCCCGAGGTCCTCGGGGCCTGGCTCGGCCGCCCCTACTTCGAGCAGGTCGAGGGCCCAGAGCACCCAGAGGAGCTTCAGGGTCGCGAAATCCTGGCCTCCGCCGGTCGCCGCGAGGGTCTCGGCAAGGGTCCTCGGCGCCGCGAGGGCTCCCAGCAGGCGCGCCTGGCGGTCGTCGAGCTTCAGCTGGACCGCCACCGTCTCGGCCGCGCCGCGCAGCCGGAGGGGGAGCTCGGGAACGTCGAAGATCTCGAGGGCGGGGGGAATCCGGTCGAATCGGTCCACCCCCAGTTTCAGAAGCTCGGGGGTGTTGATGTTGAGGGTGATGATCTCGTCTCCCGCCGCGGCGCCCGGCACGAATTCGCAGTCCTGTGCCCGGAGCGGAAAGAGGGAGAAGACGATCTCCTTGACCTGCTCCTTGACGGCCCACACGAGTTGGGGGGCCGAGAGGAGGCCACGTTCCACCAGGAGCGTTCCGAACCGCGTTCCGGGTTTAAGTTGGGCGGAGGCTTCGAGGAAGTCGGCCACCCGCAGGACCCCCCGCCGGACCAACATCTCGCCGAGTCGGTCGTTCCGGTCGTCGGAGGCCGCGAAGACCACGGCTCCACCCTGGAGGTAGACCTTCTTCCGAAAGGGGGGGCAGACGGCGATGAGAGTGCCCGTGCTGCGTTCGCGGTGGTGCCAGGCCAGCACGAGGGGGAACGGCGCGTCCGCACGAGGGCTCGGCGTGGCCATGGGATCTCCCGCTGATTCCACGGTACTGGAAAAGGGTGGAACGCGCAAGGCGCTTGTGGTATAATGTGCTTAGTGGTCCGACGGGCTTTCCGAGGGACAGCCGCCCTGCAGAGCGGGCGGAGCGAGGGGCGCCGGGGGCCGCGGGAGCGACGGGGATGACGCGCTCGGACCTCGCGAAGGCCCTCCACGAGGCGCACGGGGGACTGACCTACCCGAGCGCACGACGTCTGGTGGACGCCGTGATCGAGGCGGTCTGCGAGGGGCTCGTCGCGGACGGCCACGTGGTGCTGTCGGGGTTCGGCACATTCCGGGTGGTGAAGCGCAAGCCGCGGCTGGGTCGGAACATCGCGCGGGGCGAGAAGGTGGTCGTCCCCTCGCGCAACGCGCTGGTGTTCGTGCCGTCGCGCAATTTCACGGGTAAGGGGCCATGAGCCGCCACACGATGCGGGCCGGGGGCGGGCAGCCGGTACAGGTCGCGCCGACCTTTCCGAGGAAGCTCTACTACAAGATCGGCGAGGTGTGCGAGATCGCCGGCCTCACGGCCCACGTCCTGAGGTACTGGGAAAAGGAGTTCCCGCAGCTCGCGCCCAAGAAGACCGCCTCGGGCCACCGCCTCTACCGCGAGAAGGACATCCAGACCGTCCTCGCCATCAAGGCGCTCCTCTACGACCGCAAGTTCACCATCCGCGGGGCGAGGGAGCACTTGGCGGGCGGCGCGGCGGCCCCCGAGGCGGCGTCGCCCCACTCTCCGCCGGGCGAGCTGCTGGGGCACCTTCAGGACGGGCTCGGGCGCCTGCGCGAGATTCTGAGGCGCAAGCCGCCGCTTTGACACCCGCGACGGCCTATGCTATAAGGTGAACCCCCGGGGAGCCCTTGCGGCTCCCGCGCTTTTCTGGTCGGGACGTGGCGCAGCCTGGTAGCGCACTTGCTTGGGGTGCAAGGGGTCGCTGGTTCAAATCCAGTCGTCCCGACCACTCTTCCCCCCGCCTGAAAAGGGGGGGGCGCCCGGAGACGGGCCCCCCATGAGCAGCAACCGCGAACTCTTCCGAAAAATCGAGCGACAGCTCGGCGCCATCGAGCGGCAGCCCAGCCTCAAGCAGACGCTCGGCCTCATCATCGAGAACATCCTGCGGGATTTCTCGGAGGAGTTCGGGATGACCGGCGCCCGGCTCTACGTGCGGGACGAGTCGGGCTACCGCCTGGAGAGCAAGTTCGGAGAGGACTCTCCGGCGCCCCTCGGGTTCAGCATCCCCGCGGGCTACCCGCCGATCCAGACGCTCCTGCGTTCCGGGTGCCTCTACTCCGACCTCCAGGCCCAGGGGGCGGACCCCGCCATCGAGCGGCAGCTCGGCGTGGACCGGTTCGCCGCCATCGCCGTGGGGCCGCAGAACGGCTGCGTCATCGCCTTCTCCATCGCCAAGTCCCGCCAGGAGGCGCGCGACGAGGTGCTGTTCGCCCTCTCCTCCGTGCGCCACGCGGTCAACCTGAAGCTGGCCAAGGAGAACCTCGAGAGCATCGTCCTGCAGAGCCAGGAGATACAGCTCTCGCTGCTGCCCGAGGAGGACCCCCGGTTCGCGGGGTTCGAGATCGCGGGGAAATCGGTCCCCGCCGAGGTGGTGGGCGGGGACGTCTACGACTTCCTGGAGGTGAACCCCCACATCCTCGGGCTGGCCATCGGCGACGCCACCGGCCACGGCCTGCCGGCCGCTCTGCAGGCGAGGGACGTGCTGACCGGTCTCCGGATGGGCATCAGCGAAGACCAGAAGATGGTCAAGATGTTCGAGAAGCTCAACCGGGTCATCCACCGGTCGCGGCTCACCTCGCGCTACATCTCGCTCTTCTATGCGGAGCTCGAGTCCAACGGCCAGGTCATCTACTGCAACGCGGGGCACAACCCGCCGTTCTACTTCCGGCGCAAGAAGGACCGGTTCTACCCCATGGTCGAGGGCGGGATGGTCCTCGGGCCCTCGCTCGCCGCGTCGTACGGGCGCGGCTTCTTCAAGCTGGACTCGGGCGACGCCATCGTCTGCTACACCGACGGGCTGACGGAGGCCAAGAACGGGGCGGGGGAGGAGTTCGGCGAGGAGCGCATCAAGCAGTTCGTGCGCGAGAACCTGGACCGGCTCACCGCGCGCGAGATGGTCGCCGGGCTCCTAGACGCCGTGGCCCGCTGGTCCGCGGAGTGGTCCGTCGGCTCGGCCTACGCCGACGACCGCACCGCCGTTTTCGTCAAACGGCTCTGAGGCCAGGTTACCGTCATTCGTAGAGCATTCGGCTGGAGGGTGCTTCGCATCTTCCGGGCCTCGAGCCATCTCCTCGAAGGATTTGGGCTCAGGTCTGCCTTTGGAGAATCCTTCTCCGATCCGGTTCCGCGAGGCCCTGCCCTTCGGGCGCTCCAGCTTCTTCCTGTTCCTGTCGCCTTCCCCCACCTTATTGAGTGCGCCGCGAGTTGAGGGCTCCGGCTCCCGGAGGGCTCGCGGGACGCCGCCTCCTCTCGCTTCGCTTGCGAAGGCGATTCCTCCATCACGGAGGTCCAATGGGTATGAGGCGGAAGCTCCCCCCGGAGTCGGCGGCTATCGAACTCCCGCGCGGACTCGCAATGCCGTCCGCCGGAGAGGATTCACCGCCGGGGGCGCGGCGGCTCCCGCGGTCAGCCGCGCCCCAGCCCCTTCTTGATGGACATGAGTTGACGCTCCAGGAGGGCCTTCTCCATGGCGAGCCCCGCCTGGGCCATGAAAATCTCCATCCCCGAGATGTCCGGGATGGGGGCGTTGGTCACGGCGTTGTCGGCGTAGAGAACGGCGATGGCCCGGCCGCGGCTCACCATCGGGAGGAAGGCGAAGGCGCGCGGGGTGTAGGCGCCGATGGCGTCGTGGAAGTCCCGGTCCACGTCGCGCGCGTCGGCCTGGGAGCGCACCACCGAAGCCCGGGTGGAGAGGGCGTCGTCCACGCTCGACCCCACGCCCACGGGGACGCGCAGCCGCCGCACCTTCTGGATCATGTTCTCGTGGTCCCCCGTGTCGCCGAACCCGCCCAGCCCCACCAGCTCGTCGCGCTTCACCAGGAAGAGGACGGCCCGCTCGAAGTACTCCGAGGCGAGCCTCAGGACCAGGAGGGAGATCTCCGCGGACTCCTGGGGGTTGGCCAGCTCCCCCATGAGGCCCTTGAGAAGGCTGAGCTGGTCTCGCACCCGAAATCCCTCGGAGACCGTCTCGGCGCCGAGGTCCCGCAGGAAGGAGGCCACCTCCTCCTCGATGGGCGGGACGAGCCGGTCCACCGCCGCGCAGAGGGTTTCCCCGAACAGGTCTATGGCGGACTCCAGCTGGCCCACCTGCAGGCGGGCCAGCTCGGGCTTCCGGATGACCGCGACGGCGCCCTTGGAGCGCGCCAGGTCGTCCATCCTGGGGTCGAGCAGGTCCGTCGTGAGCAGCACCTTCACCTCGGGGAACCGCGCCTGGGACTGCTCGAGGATCTCGAGGCCCCCCAGGTAGCCCTTTCCGTCCTGGGTGGGCATGAGCAGGTCCACGAGGGTGACGAACGGCGTGCGGCGCTCGAGGAGCATCTTGGTCAAGCTGAGGTAGTCGCCTAGGGACCCCACCCGCTCCACGCGCGAGAAGTGCTTGAGAAGGCGCTGCCAGAGCAGGTTCTTGAAGACCGATTCGTCGGCGGCCAGCACCACCGTCAGGGCGTTCTTCCCCGGCTGGAGGCGGTCCACGGAGGGCGGGGCCGGCTCGGGGCGGGGCGGGGTGGCGGGGCGCACGACGGGGAGCTCTCCGACCGGCTCGTGGGACTCCACGGGCACCGCCTCGGCCTCGGGGAGGTGTTCCTCCTCCAGGGCCGCCGCCGTGGGCACGGGGGGTTGCGGCGCGGCCGCCGGTGAAGGCGGGGCGGCGATGCGGGGCTGCGGGGCCGAATCCCGGATGGCTTGATCCGCGATGGATTGGCTCAGGAGGTTCTGCGGTGAGACCGGCTCCTTCAGCGGGAGCGCGTTGCCGGGCGAGCCCGACTGGGCCTCCTCATTCTGCTCCGCCAGGAAGAAGGCGAACTCCCCGGCCTTGAAGTCGCGCACCATGAGCCGCAGGCGTCCGGAGAGTTCCCGGCGGCGGGCCTGCTCCACGAGGCGGTCGTTGAGAATCTCCGCGGCGACCAGGAAGTGGAGCGCCCTGCGGGGGCTCCCGCCGGCCTTGGCCTCCGCCTCCCGGAACTCGCGCTCCTCCACGAGCCCCTCCTGGAGGAAGTAGTGGAAGAAGGGCCCTTCGTCGAAGCCTCCGACGATGTCCTCGACGCAGCCCGAGCGGAAGTGGATGTAGAAGTCGGGGGTTCCGTCCCGCCGGATGCGGAGCACGCCGGTGCGGCGGGAAACGTTGACGATCTGCAAAATGTCAAGGAGAGAGAGGTCCTCCAGGCTGCCGACCAGGCCCATGGCCCGCCTTGCGCCCCCTTTCGCCACGACTATAGATCACCAGCGTGCTCTTGTCCAACGGGAGAACCTCGGCGATCCCCTCCGCGGCTCCGTCCGCGCCGGCGTCCACGCGCACCGTGTAGGCGCCGGGGACGAGCCCCCGGAAGCAGAAGTTTCCCCTCCAGAGCGGCGCCACGGCCTCGCCCGCGGGGCCCGAGATGTGCGCCATCCCCTCGAGCGGCCTTTC
>JAKAIJ010000224.1 GCA_021814355.1 Acidobacteriota bacterium | reverse complement strand
GTCCGGCTCCCAGCCCACGGCCGCGGCGGGGCGGGAGAGCTGGAGCCAGGGCCGGGCGGTGTTCTTCCCCGCGGCGGGGACGACGGAACGGAAGAGGGGGGGCTCGAAGCGGAGCGGGACCGAGAGCGTCGGTCGGCGGAGGTCCTGCGGGCTCCATGCCTCCAGCACCGGCGCTTCCACCCGGAGAACCACCCAGAGGAGCCCCGAGAAGGTCGCAGGGTCGAGCTGGGCCAGGAGGTCCGCCGGCCCCGCCCCCTTCAGGCCCAGGTCGGCCGCGGCGACGGCGCCCGCTCCCCATCCCCGGACCAGGGCGCGGCCGAGGGCGCCGTCGGAGCCGGCTGGCCAGGCCACGGCCACCTTCCCTCGGGACAACTCCGGGCGCTCGGCCCGCAGTCTCTCGGCCAGGCGCGCCGCGGCGGGCTCCACGCCGCCGCGGCCGTCGAGGGACCAGGCCGCGGACGCCGCCGCAAAAGACGCCGCGGGAGGAGCGGTGGCGGGGGCCCGGGCGGGCGGGACCCCGCACGCGAGCGCCGACGCGAGCAACAGCGCCGTAAGCGCCCTCACGGCGCCGGTCCCGCGTACCTTGCGAGGTGCGACGTGATCGCCGCGCCGTCGCCGGGCAGAAGGGTCCGTACGTGCAGAAGGACCCGGTCGCCGGAGAGCGGCGCGACCACCGGCGGGTCGCCCTTGCGCAGGAAGGCTTCCAGGGCCGAGGCGCTTCCCTCGGCCGGGCGGATCGCGAGGGCCGGGGAGGGCAGCGGGTACAGCGGTGCGGCCCCACCCCCCACGCGTCCCTCGGCGCGCACGACCTCGATCTCGAAGCGCCGGGGCGCCGCGCGGAGCAGGGCGCGGCGCAGGGCTCGGGCGCGACGCTCCAGTTCGCGCGGGCCGGCGGCCAGGAGGGCGAGTGCGGGAATCTCCCGCCAGAGGCCGCGGCGATAGAGGTCCAGGGCCCCCGCCAGCAGAAAGTAGGTGTACTTGTCCGCGCGCAGCGCCCGCAGGAGCGGGTTGCGCCGGAAGGCCTGGAGAAACCGGGGGTGGATCAGCAGGACGCCGGCCTGGCAGGCCCCCAGGAGCTTGTCGGCGCTGAAGCAGACCGCGTCGAGGCCCGCCGCCAGGGCCTCGCGGACCCCCATCTCCCCTCCAGTCTCCAGGAGTTCCGGCGGCAGCAGGAGCCCGGAGCCCAGGTCGAAGGCCGAGGGGACGGCGCGCTCGCGCCCCAGCGCCGCGAGCTCCGCGGGCGTCACCTCGCGGGTGAAGCCGAGGACGCGGAAGTTGGAGGGGTGAACCTTGAGCAGGAGGCCCGTCCGCTCCGTCACCGCGGCGGCGTAGTCCTCGGGCGCGGTGCGGTTGGTGGCGCCCACCTCCCGCAGGAGGGCGCCCGAGGCGGCCATCACCTCCGGTACCCGGAAGCCGCCGCCGATCTCCACGAGCTCGCCCCGGCTCACCACCGTCTCCTTGCCCGCCGAGAGGGTGTTGAGCAGGAGTATCACCGCGGCGGCGTTGTTGTTCACAATGACGGTGCGGTGGTCCGTTCCAAGAAGCTCCTGGAGGGCCGACTCCACCTTCAGATCCCGGTGCCCCCGCTCCCCCGTCTCGGTCTCCAGCTCCAGGTCCACGTAGCGGGCGAGCACCCGCGCGGCCTCCGCCAGGAGCCGCGGCGGCAGGGGCGCCCGCCCCAGGTTGGTGTGGAGGACCACGCCCGTGGCGTTGACGACGGGGCGCAGCGCCGGGGCGTGGCGCGCGTCGAGGTCCCGCGCCGCCGCTTCGCAGAGCGCCTCCGCATCGGAGGGGGCACCGCCGGCCCGCCAGACCGACCGCCGCTCCTCGAGGGCGCGCCGGAGGGCCTCCTTCACGGCGCGCCGGCCGTGCTCCCGCGCGAGGGCCGCCGCCCGCTCCGTGGCGAGCAGATCGTCCATGCGGGGCGGGCGGGCGGTCACGGAGCCCCCTCCACGGCCGCCCAGAGGGGGCCGGGCGCGGCCAGGTCCGCGAGGAGGAGGTCGGGCCCCTCGCGCCGCAGCGCCTCGGCGGGAGTGGTGCCGGTGCAGACCGCGGCGCATCGCACCCCTCCGTCCCGGGCGGTCCGCACGTCGTGCACCGAGTCCCCCACGATCCAGGTCTCGGAGGAGCCGAAGGGCCGCCCAGCGCCCCGCGCGGCGCGGGCGAGGGCGACGGGGACCAGGTCGTGGCGCCGGAGGGCGTCCCCCGAGAAGGCCCCGCCGGGGAAGTAGCCTTCCAGGCCGAAAAAACCCAGCTTCACGTAGGCCGAAGAGCGGAGGTTCCCCGTGAGCAGGAAGAGGGTGTGGCCTCGGGAGATCGCCTCGTCGAGTACGGTGGGCACCCCGGGGCAGAGGAACCCCTCGCGGGAGGCGGGCCGCTCCGCGGGAAGGCGGCGGACGTACTCCGCAAGGAGCGCCCGGACCGCCGCGTCGTCGGAGTCCACACCGAGCAGGGCGAGGGTCTTCTCGGCGATGGCCACGTCCATGAGGCCGTCGTAGGGGAAGGCCTGCTCGGGCACCCTTCCGTAGAGGGCCCGGAGCGAGGCGTCGAAGGCCCGCCGGCCGAGACCCCGCGGCGCAAGCAGCGTCCCGTCAATGTCGAACAGCAGCAGCGCCATGATCCACGACCGTCCACCGTCCCTGTGGACCGACGGACCTTAGCCCGGATTTCTCACCGGCCACCGGCTGCACCGGCGGATAAGCCCGCGTCTGCGGCGTCAGGCTCGGCCGGCCATCCTCAACGTAGTGCAAGACTACGCCTCCGGTGGCCTCGGTCGCCTTTCTTGCATCCACGGGCTTCTCCACCGTTTCGCTTCGATTCCCGGCGAGAAACCCGGGGCTGATCGCCCGGTCCTGCGCCGTTCGCCGCGCCGTTTGACACGCCCCGGGGGCCACACTATCCTCTTCTCCTTCGCCCCGAGGGGGGGCCGAGACCGCGCGTTCGGGAGGTTTTATGCATCCGCTCGAGACCGGACTGTTCTGGGGATTCGTCTTCGTCTCTCTCGCCCTCTTCGCCAACACGGCCCGGCGGCGTATCCTCGCCCTCGCCGCGGGCCTTCCGGAGGACCGCTTCGACCGGCCCTGGGAGCGGTTCAAGGGGCTGCTCCTCTACGCCTTCGTGCAGAAGAAGATGCTCCGGGACCGCTACGCGGGCCTCTACCACCTGCTCATCTTCTGGGGGTTCTGCGTCCTGGGGCTCCGGTCGCTCGGTTTGATCCTCGAGGGGTTCTTCCCCGGGTTCCGGCTCACAGAGAGCCTGGGAGCTTGGGGCCTCGGCTACCAGGCCACGAAGGACCTGTTCGAGGTCCTGGTCCTTGTCGGCATCGGCCTTGCTACCACGCGCCGGCTCTTCGCGCGACCCGCGCGGCTCGAGAACTCCTGGGACGCCTGGGCCACCCTGTCGCTCATCGGCGGCCTCATGGGAACGGACCTTCTGGCCGACGGGGCCGTCATCCTCCTCTCCGCCCCCGCCTGGGCCGCCTGGTCTCCCGCCGGCGGCGCCGTCGCGCTCCTACTCCGGGGACTCTCGCGCGCGGACCTCTGGGTCCTCTACAAGACGATGTGGTGGCTCCACCTGGTCCTGCTCTTCGGGTTCATGAACTTCTTGCCCTACTCCAAGCACTTCCACGTCTTCACGGCCCTCTTCAACATCTACTTCCGGGAATTGGAGCCTCAGAAGAACATCAAGCCCATGGACCTGGAGAAGGAGCACTTCGGCGCCAGCCGCATCCAGGACTTCACCTGGAAACAGCTTCTGGACCTCTACACCTGCACCGAGTGCGGCCGGTGCACCGAGGTCTGCCCCACCACCCTCACGGGAAAGCCGCTACGGCCCAAGAACTACGGCAACGACCTGCGGGACTATCTCTACGCCACCCCCCTCGAGGAGATGGCCCAGGACCGGCCCGTCCCTGAGGGACGCGCGCTGATCGGCGGACCCGTCCCCGAGGGCGCCCGCTGGGACCGCGAGAAGGAGGCCCCGCCCTGGAGCGCCCGCGACCTCGGGGGCGCCGTCAGCCGGGACACGATCTGGGCGTGCACCACCTGCGGCTACTGCGAGCACGCCTGCCCCCTCCACATCACCTTCGTGGACAAGCTGGTCCAGATGCGCCGCTATCTGACCCTCGAGGAGAGCGACTTCCCCGCCGAGGCCCAGGCGGGCTTCAAGGGGATGGAGCGGCAGGGCAATCCGTGGAGCCTCCCCCGCTCCGACCGCGCCAAGTGGGCCGAAGGTCGCGACATTCCCACGATCGGCGAGAAGCCCGGCGCCGAGTACCTCTTCTGGGTGGGCTGCGCGGGCGCGTACGACCCGGCGGGACAGAAGGTCTCCCGGGCCCTCGTCCGGCTGCTGCGCGCCGCCGG
>JAKAIJ010000223.1 GCA_021814355.1 Acidobacteriota bacterium | reverse complement strand
GAAACCGGCGGCCATGCGGCTCATGCCGCCGGCGGGGCCTCGGGCGCCTCCTTTAAGGAGCTGACGGGCCTCGACGAGTCCGACCTCGGCGGCGGGCTGCTCGATGCCGGAGAGACGGTCCAGGAGGCGGCGGCGGCCGCCCCGCCCGACGACGAGGAGACCCAGCCCGAAGCCCCCGTCCTTGCGGGGGGTCTTCCCGCGGCGGCGGTTCCGCCGTCCGCCGCGGCCGGCGAGGCGCTCAACACGACCACCCTGGCCGAACTGTACGCGCGCCAGGGGTTCCCCGAGAAGGCCGTGGAGATCTACCAGCGCGTGCTCCTGGACGACCCGGAGCGCCACGACATCCAGCGCAAGATCCAGGACCTCATGCACCGTATCTCCGGGGAGGCCCCCGAGTTTCCCGAGGTCCGGGCCGAGGACGTGAGGCGGGCCGTGAGACACCGCAGGGTGCAGGTCCTGGAAGGTTGGCTGCGCCGAGTGAGAGAGGAGCGCCATGTTTAGGGAGCAGTTCCGCGCCCTGGAGGGGCTTGTTCCGGGGTTCCGGGCCGCCGCCGTGGTGGGCTCGGACGGCATCGAGATCGAGAGCCACGTGGTGGCCGACCTCCCCCACGAGGTGCTGAGCGCCGAGCTGAACGGGACGCTGAGGAACCTGGACAGGCTCCGGGAGGAGGCCGGAATCGGCGACCTCGAGGAGGTGGTGATCCGCACCTCCGGGGAAAACCTGCTCCTGCTGAGGCTCTCGCCCGAGCTCTTCGTGCTGACAATCACCGACGCGAGCCAGCCCACCGGCAGAGCCCGCTACGAAGTGCAGCGCCTGGCGCACGAGTTCCTCCGCGCGCTCCGTTAGCGCTCCGGCCCGGGACCAGGAGACCTTTCATGGGCATCATCAACGTCAACGACATCCGGAAGAACACCAAGCTGCTGATTGACTCCCAGGCCTACGTCGTGGTGGACGTGGACCACGTGAAGCCCGGCAAGGGTTCCGCCTTCGCGCGGGCCAAGGTGAAGAGTCTCCGCTCGGGCGCCGTCCTCGAGAAGACCTACAAGGCGGGCGACAAGGTGGAGACCGCCGAGACCCAGGAGCGGAAGATGCAGTTCCTCTACCGGGACGGGGACGGGTTCCACTTTATGGACCAGCAGAGCTACGAGCAGATCCAGATCAGCCCCGAGGTGGTGGGGGACGCGGCCAACTACCTCCCCGACAACACCGACGTATCGGTGCTCTTCCACGGCGACGAGGTGCTCGGGGTGGAGCTTCCCAACTTCGTCATCGTGGACATCGTGGACTGCGACCCCGGCTTCAAGGGCGACACGGTCTCGGGTGGAAAGCCGGCCAAGTGCTCCACGGGGTGCGTGGTGAGCGTCCCGTTCCACTTGAATGTCGGCGACAAGATCATGGTGGACACGCGCAGTGGGGCCTACCTGAAGAAGATGTGACCGATTCGAAAACAGACACCGGAGACACCCGCGGCGCCCTTAAGGGCGCCGCGGCGCGTTTCGGAGAGCGTTTCCAGGCGGGAGCGAGGCTACTCGATGCGGCCCTGTACCGGGCTGGACGCCGAGGCATAGGGCCGGGGCCGCATGCGGCCCGCCCGTCGGGCCAGCCGCCCCGCCTCCACCCCCTTGCGCATGGCCTCGGCCATGGCCACCGGGTCGGCAGCCTCCGCCACGCCGGTGTTCATGAGGACGCCGTCCGCCCCCAGCTCCATGGCCACGCAGGCGTCGCTGGCGGTTCCCACCCCCGCGTCGAGGATCATGGGCAGTTCCAGAAACTCCCGCAGGATTTCGATGGCGTGGCGGTTCTGGATCCCCAACCCGGAGCCGATGGGAGCCCCCAACGGCATGATGGCCGCGGCGCCCGCGTCGGCGAGACGCCGGGCGTTCACCAGGTCGTCGTTGGTGTAGGGAAGAACCGTGAACCCCTCCTTGACGAGGATGCGGGTGGCCTCCAGGAGCCCCGCGTTGTCGGGGAAGAGCGTTTGGGGGTCCCCGATGACCTCCAGCTTGACCCAGTCCGAGAGCCCCACCTCGCGGCCCAGGCGGGCCGTCCGGACGGCCTCCTCGGCGGTGTAGCACCCGGCCGTGTTCGGCAGGAGGAAGTAGCGTTTCGGGTCCAGGGCGTCGAGCAGGGAGGGTTTGGAGCGGTCCAGCTCCACCCGGCGGACCGCCACGGTGACGACCTCGGTCCCCGAAGCCTCCAGGGCCCGGACCATCGTGTCGGCATCCTTGTATTTGCCGGTCCCGAGGAAGAGCCGGGAGCGGAAGGTGCGCCCGGCGATGGTCAGCGCGTCATGCATAAAGTCTCCTCCGCGAGAGCGTGGTGGTCCTCAGGGGGCGGGGGCGTTGGCCCCCTGGAGATAGTCCGCCAGGGATTCGATCTGCTGGCGGGTGAGGCGCCCGCCGAAGGCGGGCATCTTGAGGCCCCGGCCCTGATAGATGACGTTCACCAGGAGGTCGCGGTTCTTCCCGTAGGGCCAGCCCGGGCGCTTGAGGGCGGGACCCGTTTTCCCGGCGAGGTCGGTGCCGTGGCATTTGGCGCAATTTTGGGCGTAGAGGAGGTCCGGAGATCCCGGCGCGGAAGCGCCCGACGGGGCCGGGGCAGAAGAGGAGGGGGCCGGGCTCTGAGCCCATCCGCCGACGGGCGGCGTAGTGCGCCAGAAGAGAAAGGTGAGAAGGGCGGGCAGAAGGATCGCGGCCGCGTAGCCGACCCAGGGAACGGGGGTGCGCGGCTCTTCGGCGGGGGGCATCGGTGCCTCGCGGGTCCGGGACGGGGGCGGCGGACCTTCCGCCGGGCGATGGACACGCCCCGGGGCCAGCCCCAGATACTACCCCAGGCCCGGTCCTATTTCCAGGCGTCTCAGCCCGCATCGGGCCGCAGGGTGAGGACGGGGCAGGGGGCCTTCCGGACCACCCGTTCGGCGGTGGAGCCGAGCAGGACGTGGCTGATTCCGGTGTGGCCGTGGGTCCCTATCACGATGAGGCTCGCCTTCGTCTCCCGGGCGGTGCGGACGATCTCCTCCGACGCCCTGCCCCGGGCCACGGCGGTGGACACCTTTCCGGAGAGGGCGAGTTTGGCCGCCGTCTCCTCGAGGGCGGAGCGGGCCCGCTGCACGAGCGTGTCCTCCACCTCGGTGAGGGTCATGGGGCCGAAAGAGAAGTCCGAGGGCGCTACGATCGGCTCCACCACGTGCAGGAGAGCAAGGTGCCCCCCGCACTCCCGGCAGAGGTCCGTAGCGTAATGGAGGGCGTGCAGGGAGACCTCGGAGAAGTCCACGGGGCACAGGACCGTATCCCAGCGCGGCATGGCAGACCTCCCTGGCGGGGTGCCGGGCCCCCCGGGGAGCTCGGGGGAAGGGGGTTCCACGGACCTCCCGCCCATGAAAATGTAGGTCCCCGGACGCCCCCGCGCCACCGGTGAGGGGTCTCCAATCCCGCGGTCGTGAGCGAGAAACGCCATGGAATGCCTGGTAAACGGAGGCTCCAAACGAAGGTACGGCTCCTTCAATCGCAGAATTCGGAGAGAGCGCGCTTGACAAGGAGCGGCGGAAAGCCTTACACTACAAGCCCTTTGTCCGGCGGAGGCTCGCCGGCGGGGGCACGCGAGGAGCGCCGCAGATGATGAACAAGAGCACCTTCATGGCGAAGAGGGGGGAGCTGCCCCGCAACTGGCACGTGGTAGACGCGGAAGGGCGCACCCTCGGCCGCCTGGCCACCCAGGTGGCGCGGGTCCTCCTGGGCAAGCACAAGGCCACTTTCACCCCCCACGTGGAGTCCGGGGACTTCGTCGTGGTGATCAACGCGGCGAAGGTTCAGCTGACGGGCAAGAAGTGGACGGACAAGCTCTACCGGCGGCACACGCAGTACCCCGGCGGCCTCATCGAGACCCCCGCCCGGGACCTGATGGCGAAGAGCCCCGCCAAGGTCATCGAGCACGCCGTTCGCGGCATGCTCCCGAAGACGAAGATCGGCGACCGGCTCATCCGGAAGATGAAGGTGTACGCCGGCGACAAGCACCCCCACCGGGCCCAGAAGCCGGGGGCCTTTCCGCTGAAGCTGGACTGAGAGCAGGAGCGCAGGGATGAGCAGCATCCAGTACCATGGGACCGGCCGCCGCAAGACCTCGGTGGCCCGGGTGTACCTCCGCCCCGGCAAGGGCGAGATCAAGATCAACCGCAGGGGTTTCGAGAACTACTTCCCCAACCCCGTGCACCGCATGGCCATCGAGACGCCCCTCGTCCTCACGGCGACCCAGGGCAAGTTCGACGTGCTGGTGAACGTGCAGGGCGGCGGCGCCTCCGGCCAGGCCGGGGCGGTCCGCCTGGGCATCTCGCGGGCCCTGCTCGAGTACGACGCGGAGCTGCGGCCGAA
>JAKAIJ010000015.1 GCA_021814355.1 Acidobacteriota bacterium | reverse complement strand
GCTGCACCTGGGTCGGGTCGGCGTAATCGAGCAGGAAGGACAGCGACGGCATGCTGCCGGTGCCGCGCAGCCGGAACGTGCCGGTGTCATAGATGTTGCGCGGCGCCGTGCCGTTCGCCGGCAGCGGCACGTACTGCGCGTTGATCTCGAACTGGTCCTGCTCGCGGGTGGCCTTCGAGTAGCTCAGGTCGGCCACGAGCTGCCACTCGTCGTTCAGCTGGAACTCGTTGCGCCAGCCGCCCGCGAAAATCACCGTGACGACCGACGATTTCGAGACCACCGGCCAATCCGTCGTGCTGGGCCACGGCCAAAACTACCCCGCCCACGCAGGAGAGGCCGCCCGCGGCGAGGAGGATGGCCCCGGAGGAGGCCCGGGGCGCCCCCGCGAGGAGGAGCATCCGGAGGAGGCCGTAGATCCCCATCTTGATCATGACGCCCGACATCAGCGCCGAGACGTGGCTGGGGGCCGATGGGTGGGCGCGGGGCAGCCAGACGTGGAAGGGCACGAGGCCCGCCTTGCTCCCGAAGCCCGCCAGCGCCAGGAGGAAGACCGCCCAGTAAGCGCCCGGCGAGAGCTCCGCGGCGGCGAGGTCCGCAAAGCGGAGGGAGGCGGAGCGAGAACCCCAAAGGGCGAAAAGCGCCAGCAGCGCCGCCGCGCCGAGGTGCGTGGCCACCGCGTAAGCGAGCCCGTCCCGCCGGACCTCCTCCTTTTCATGGTCCTGCAGCACCAGCAGGAGGGAGGCCACCGACATGCCCTCCCAGGCCACGAGGAAGAGGAGCCCGTCGGCAGCCAGGACGAGCAGCGCCATGCAGAAGACCAGGAGGAGGTAGAAGGACCAGGAGAGGGAGCGCCATCCCGAGGGGGCGCCGTGCTCCATGTAGCCGCGGCCGTAGACCGCGAAGGGCACCGCGAGGAGGAGCACGAAGGCGAAGAAGAAGGCCGAGAGCGGGTCGAGCCGGAGCGTCAGGCTCCCCCACGGCACCGACCAGGCGGCGGACCACGCGAGCTCGGGGCCGCCGAGCAGGACGCCCAGGGCTGGCGGGAGGCCCAGGAGGGCGGCGAACCCCGTGGCCCCCGCGGCCAGCGTGCCCGCCCGGCGCGTTCGCCGCCCGCACAGCGCAGCCACCAGCGCGCCGACCAGGAGCGCGGCGAGAGCGGCCAGGGGCAGCGCGGGCATGGGCATCACGTCCCTCCCGGGAGCCGGCCTTCGATTCTGGTGAAGGCCTCCATGAGAATCTCGCGTCCGGCCTGCTTCGCGAGGTGGTCGCGCAAAGGGGAGTCCTGAAGCGCCATGGCGAGGCGCGACAGCAGGCGCAGGTGGTTCTTCACCGTCGAGCTCACCAGCACGAACAGAGTCCCCACGGGCTGCCCGTCGAGGGCTCCGAAGAGGACGGGCTCCTCCAGGAAACAGAGCGAGAGCGTGTTGGGGGAGGGGGGCAGGATGACCGGGAAGCGCGGGTGCGGGATGGCGATTCCCTGGCCCACGGCGGTGGAGCCCAGGTGCTCGCGCGCCAGCAGCATGCCGAGCAGGAGCTCCCGGTCGGTCCCCTCGGGCAGGGGCAGGAGCTTGACCACGTTGCGCAGGACCGAGTCCTTGTCCCGCCCGCCGACACGGTAGTGGATTCCCCCGGTCTCGAGGGCGGGCAGGAGCCGGGCGGAAGACGGCTCCTCCTCGGCCTCCTCGCCCAGGACTTTGGGCGAAACCGGCAGGCGCCGCTCGGTGGCCCACTCCAGAATCTCGGCTCGGTTGAAGCGGTATTGGTCCTGGATGCGATACCCGGGCAGCGACCGCTGCTTGAGCCAACGGTAGATGGTCTTTTCGGAAACGTTGAGAAGCCGGCTCACGTCGCGGACGGTCAGGTTCATGAGGAGCGACGATGGACGCGAATGCCCATCTTTAGACAGCATAGCCCTTTTGGGGACATGATGCAACCACTGGCCCCTCCTCGTCCTTTCTTCTAGAATTGCCCCATGGCTCTTCGTGCGCCGCTGTGTATGCTGCTCCTGGTCGTTGCGCTCCCCGCGTCCGCGCAGGCACCTGCGCCGGCGGCGCCTCCGCCGCTCCTCTCCGACGCCCTCCGCCCGCTGCCCGAGGCGTCCGTCCTCCGCGAGAGAAACGACTTGGAGGGCGCCCGGGCTCTGCTGGACGCGGTAGTCCAGGAGCCGGGTTCGGCCCCGGCCCTGCGCGACGCGGCCCGGCTCGGCCTGGGGAACCTCGCCCTCCTCCAGGACGACCCGGCCCGCGCGGCCGCGGTGCTCGCCCCCGCCGCGACGGGGGGCGGCCCCTTCGCGCCCTACGCGCGCTACCTGCTGGCGCGGGCCCTCGGGGATCGAGGGGACGCGGCGGGGGGGCTGCGCCTCCTCCAGCCGGTGGCCGCCGCCCCGCAGAGGAGCGCCCTGCGCCGCGCGGCCCAGCGGCTCTCGGCCCAGCTTGCCCTCGCCGCGGGAAAGCCCCTTGCGGCCGCCGACTTCTGGGCGGGGATCGAAAAGGAGTCGGAGCGGCCCGCCGAGAAAAACGAGGCGCGGTTCGAGAGGGCCCAGTGCCTGCTTGCGGCCGGCCAGCGGGCCGGGGCCCAGGCCCTCCTGCTGGACCTCTACCGCAGCGACCTCGCCACGCCCTTCGGCCACCGGGCGGGCCTTTGGCTCCGGCGGGAGTTTCCCAAGGCGGTGCTCCTGCCCGAGCCGCCGGAGAAGGCGCTGGCTCTGGCCCGGGGGTTCCTCTCCTGCGGCCGGGCTCTAGACGCCTGGGACCTGCTCGAAGCGCTGCAGGGGCGGCCCCTCTCCGAGGCGCTGAGGCAGGAGCGGGCCCTGCTCCGCGTGGGAACCCTCTACGCCCTGCGTTGGAACGCCGACCTGGATCGGGAGGCGGAAGCGGTCCGGTCCGCCTACGGGGCCAAGCCCGCCGGCTGGACCGCCGCGCTGAAGGCCCTCTGGACCTGCCTGAGGACCGACGACGCCGCGCGCGCCGAGATCCTGGGGAGCTGGCTTCTCCAGACCCTCCCCGCCGACTGCGCGTCCCGGGCCGAAACCCTCTACGCCCTGGGCTCCTTCGCTTACGTGCACGGAGACTTCGCCGGAGCCCGCGCCCGGCTTGCGGCCCTGCGGGCTTTGCCCGCCCAGAACGGCACCAAGCTCTCGGCGCTCTACAAGGAGGCCTGGTCGGCGCGCAAGTCGGGGGATGCGATCGGCGCCCTGGAGCTCTTCAACCAGCTCCTGGCCCAAGGCGGCAACTCCCTTGAGGCGCCCGCGCGGTACTTTCGCGCGACCTGGCTCGCCGAGCGGGGGCAGACGCCCCTGGCCGAGGCCGACTGGGGGCTGCTCGGGCAGGGAGGCGGCTACTGGGGCGCGGCGGCGCGCCAGGCCCTGTCCGTCCTTGGGAAGCCCTGCCCGCCGCCCTTTCTCCCTCCCCTTCCGCCGCCCCAGCCACGGACGGAAGACGACGGGCCGGCCTTCGTGGCCGGGGCCCTCGAGGCCACAGGCCTGAGCGCCTTCGCCGCCGAGGCCTACGAGCCCTTCTTCCGCCGCCACGCCCGGGAGCCCCGGGCCCGCCTGGACTTCGCCCGGCTTCTGGCCCGCTCCGGGCAGTACGGCCGCGCCCTCGCCTTCGTGCGGTCCGACTTCCCCGACCTGGATCTCGCCGACTCCCTTCCGCGCGAAGTCACGGCCATCGTCTATCCCACGCCCTACGACGCGCTGCTCCGCTCCGCGCCCGCCCCGCCGGCGCTGGTCTACGCCATCGCGCGGCGCGAGAGCTTCTTCGACGCCGCCGCGCTCTCCCCCGTGGGCGCCGTCGGCCTCATGCAGCTCATGCCCGATACGGCGGCGCGGCTCGCCCTCCCAGGCGAGGTCCTGCCCACCGACGAGGAGCTGCTGGACCCCGAAACCAACCTCCGCATTGGCGGGGCCTACCTCGCCAGGTTGACGGCCGAGTTTCCCCTCACCGCCGCCGCAGTCGCCTCCTACAACGCCGGGGAGGACCGGGTGGCGCTCTGGGAGCGGTCCTTCGCCCCAGCCGACGAGCGGGAGTTCGTGGCCATGATCCCCTACGAGGAGACGCGCCGTTACGCCGAGCGGGTGCTCTCCGACTACCGGCGCTACCAGACGTTGCTCGGCGAGGAGGCGGCGCCGTGAAGCCGAAGCGTGCGAACTCGGGAGACCCCCGTACCGCTCCAGCCCTGACGATCGTCCCGCTCACCGAGGACCGGTGGCCGGATTTCGAGCAGCTCTTCGGAACCCGGGGTGCCTGCGGCGGGTGCTGGTGCATGGCTTGGCGTCTGCCCAGAGGGCAGTGGGAAAAGGGCAAGGGGGCGGGAAACCGCCGCGCGATGCGGGCGCGGGTCGCGGGGGGACCTCCTCCGGGCCTGCTCGCCTACGAGGGAGGCCGGCCCGCTGGCTGGGTCTCGGTGGCGCCCCGGGAGGAGTTCCCCCGGCTCGGCGCGTCCCGGGTCCTGGCCCCGGTGGACGCGCGGCCGGTCTGGTCGGTCACCTGCTTCTTCATCGCCAAGGGCCACCGGGGCCGGGGCGTGAGCGTCGCCCTGCTCCGGGCCGCCGTCGCCTTCGTGCGGGAGCGCGGCGGGAAACGGGTAGAGGGCTACCCCTACGACGTGGCGCCGGGGGCGCTCCCCGGTCCCTTCGTCTGGACGGGGCTGGCCTCGGCCTTCCGCGCCGCCGGCTTCCAGGAGGTCGCCCGGCGCTCCAAAAGCCGCCCCATCTTCCAATGTGAGACGGGCGCCTAACGAAGGCATTAGCCCGTGACGGTTTCCCGGAACACCACGCCCCGCTTCGCCAGCTCCTGCATCACGAACGGGTAGCAGCCCGGCGCGCGCCCCAAGAATTCGGGCGGCGCCACCCCGGGCTCCCGGTAGAGCCCGCGCGCCCAAAGCCGCACCCCCGCCGTGCAGGTGTACCCTGTGGTCCGCGCCATGGAGAGCGTCCCCGTCTTGGCGTCGTAGCGGTCGAAGAGGTCGTAGTCGTAGCGGACCTTGCGCCCGTCCTTTTTCCCCTCCACCACCACCCGCATGACCGTGAGGTCCTCCTCCCTCTCACCTAGTTGCCACATGGGGAAGAGGAGCCGGGAAGTGAGCTCGAGGGGTATCGCCGTGCCGCCGCGGAGGTGGACGGGCTCCTTCGAGAAGAGTCCCATCTCCCGCAGGACCCGCATCTTCTCGATGTGGCCGGGGTAGCGCAGGGTCCGCTCGATCCGATCGGGGGCCCGGGAGGTGCGAAGGAGCGAGCGCAGGCCGTCGGTATTGAAGGCTTCCAGGGTACCCACCCCCGGGAAGTCCAAGAGCTCCGGGTCGGAGAGGGCGGGCCGCGTGACCAGTTCGCCGCGCTGGACGAAGCGAGCGGGCCGCGTGTACTCCTCCAGGACGTCCGACGGCGAGAAGGGCGCCTTGTACTCGAAGGGCCAGGTACGCACCGCCGGCAGGCCGCCCACTAGGCACTCGAACCGCTCCACCGCGTCCAGGACCGACTCGAGGTAGCCGAGGATGAGGTTGCTGCAGCCGGGGGCGATGCCGCAGTCCACGATCGCGGTGAGCCCCCGGGAGCGGGCCAGGGCGTCGAGTTCGAAAGGGTCCTCGGCGAAGAACGAGATGTCCACGACGGGCTTGCCGGCCTCAAGGACCCGCCGTACGGTTTCGAACCCCATGTGGCCGGGAACCGCGCCCACCACGAGGTCCGCGTCGGCCACCGCCTCCCGCAGTGCCCGCGCGTTGGAGAGGTCCGCCTGCCGCAAGGTGATGCCCGGCGTCCCCTCGAGCGCCGCCAGGGCCGGCTTCGAGAGGTCGGCCACCGTGACCGCGAACTCGTCCCCCTTCGCCAGGTCCTTCGCGATGGCGCTGCCGACCCGCCCCACTCCCAGGACCGTCACCTTCATGGCATCCTCCCTGAAAAACTTAGCATACCGCGGATCGGCGTGCGGTTTCCGCGTCCGGCCAAGGAGCGCCTGCCCGCCGCCGCGCGCTGCGCCCGCGGGGGCGAGTCCTTCTGCGACGAACGTCAGATTGGTATAATGACGAAAGAACAGGGGGGCTCATGCCTAGAACGCTCGTGGCCGCCAACTGGAAAATGTACAAGACCTCCGCCGAGGCCCGGACCTACTTCGACACTTGGCGCACGCTCCCCGCCGTGGCGGGGCGCGAAGTGGCCTTCTTCCCCCCGTACACACTGCTCCACGAAGTCTCGGCCTACCTCCGCCCCGGCGAGGCGGCGGGGGCTCAGAACCTCCACGAGGCCCCCGAGGGGGTCTTCACGGGCGAGGTGTCGGCCGCCATGGTGCTCGACGCGGGGTGCGTCTACGCCCTCGTGGGCCACTCCGAGCGGCGTCACCTTTTCGGCGAGCGCGACGAGCGGGTGGCCAAGAAGTTCACGGCGGCCCTGAACGCGGGCCTCCGCCCCATCCTCTGTGTGGGGGAGACGCTCGAGGAGCGCGAGGCGGGACGGACCCTCCAGCTGGTCCTGGGCCAGCTCCAGGCGGCCGTGGGGATGCTCCCGCCCACGGCCGGATTCGATGTGGCCTACGAGCCGGTGTGGGCCATCGGAACCGGCAAGGTCGCCCGGTGCGAGGACGCCGCCGAGGTCCACGCGGCCATTCTCGAGTGGCTCAAGAAGCGGGGCGCCGGCAAGGACGCCCGCCTCCTCTACGGGGGCTCGGTGAAGCCCGACAACGCGGCGGACCTGCTCGCCACCGAGGCCGTCCACGGACTGCTCGTGGGCGGCGCGAGTCTCCAGCCCGAGGAGTTCCACCGGATCGTCACCGCGGGGCTCTGAGCCCTACGGACGCCGATGCGACGGTCTCCGCCGTCGCCGGCTCGCCTCCACCCGAATCCCGCGACGGGTGAACCCCGGCGCCGAACGGCTTCGAGGGTGCCGCGCGGCCCCGTCGCGTGCGATCAGGGGCGGTCCAGGACCGCCTCGCAAGCGGCCAGGACCGGGGCCGGGTCCACGGCCTCGAGGCAAGGGGGCTTGCCCGAGGCCGCGGGCCGGCACTCCTGCCAGAAGGCCTGGCGGCACGGGGAGCAGGGGAGGGAGGCGTAGACGGCGCGGACCGCGCCGGAGGCCGTCCGGGGGACGGTCTTGCGGGGCGCGCCGGGCCCGAAGACCGCCACCGTCGGGACCCCCGCCGCCGCCGCCAGGTGCATGGGGCCCGAGTCGTTGCCCACGAAGAGCGAGGCCCGGGCCAGAAGGGCGGCCATCCCCCGCAGGGAGGTCTTTCCGGCCAGGTCCACCGCCCCGGGGCAGGCGTTCCGAAACCGGGCGTGGACCTCGGCGTCCCCCGGGGCGCCCACCAGGACGGGAGTCAGCCCATGCCGCTCCCAAAGTCCCCGGCCCACGGCCCCGAACCGCTCCGGGTGCCACGCCCGGGGGGGTTTGCTCGCGGCGATATGGAAGACGGCGAAGGGACGACCCTCCAGCCCCGCCTCCCGCAGGACGCGCGCCGCTTCCTCGCGGTCGGCGTCCTCCAGCGGGAAGGTGGGGAACTCCCCCGCCAGCGCCACGCCCAGTGGCGAGAGCACCATGGCGAACTGCTCCACGTGGTGGCGGTGCCAGTCTTGCCGGGTGAAGGGGACCGCGTGGGTCAGGAGGAGAGAGCGGCGGTCCGCGGTGAGGCCGCACCGGATCGGGATCCCCGCCAGCTTGGCCAGCAGTGCCTCGCGGAATCCCTTGGGGAAAAGGATGGCCGCGGCAAACCCCTCGCCCCGCAGGGCGCGGGCCTGGCGCCAGACCGCCCCGGCCGAGGTGCCCTCCAGCGTCAGGACGGCCGTGATGCCGGGCAGGGTGCGCACCGCCTCCCCCAGGCCGGGCTTCACGAGGGCCGTGAGCCGGAGGTCCGGCCGGGCCTTGACGAGGGCCTGGAGGGCCGGGGTGCAGAGCACCACGTCGCCCAGCCAGTTGGGCAGGCGCACCAGCACCCTCGCCGCCTCGGGGAGCCGGACGGGGCTCGTCATCTACGCCCGAAGAAGTAGTAGAGGGCGAAGGCCGCACCGGCCAGGGCCAGGGTGAAGAGGGTGATCTTGACCCAGCTCCAGGGCTTCTCGCCGTAGAGGGTGCCCGTCTCGCCGTTGACCACGAAGTTGTAGACCTTCCCCTTGTAGCGGAAGGAGCCCACCCAGAGGGGGCAGAGCAGGTGTTTGAAAGTCTGCTCCGACAGGGTCGTGCGGACGCTCAGGTCTTTCTGCGTGTCCCCTGGGACGTCGCCGGAGCAGCGCTTCTCCTGGTCCTCCCGGATGGTCGCCTCGGCCACCTGGTAGACCGTCTTGAGCGGCATGTCGGGGTTGAGGATCCCGAAGCCCGCCATGTACCGCGTGTCGTAGGGGACCAGCCCGGCCTTGGTGTCGAAGGGGTAGACGCGGGTGATCAGGTCCAGCCTCTGCTTCTGGACCGCCGGCACCAACACGTCGTCGTAGAAGTCCTGGCGCGACCCCGAAGCCGGCTCCCAGCGGATCTTCCGGACCTCCCGGTCCCTGTAGACCGTCTCGCCGTTCTCCTCCACGGCCACCCGCTCGGTGACGTAGTAGTAGTACCCGGCCATGGCGTCCCAGAGGCTGCGCGCCAGCGCGTCGAAGGTGAAGAAGGGCAGGTAGAGGCCGAAAATCTTGTCGAGCCTGGAGAGGACCTTGAGGTCGTTGGGGCGGAACCACCCCGCCCCGATCCACTCGCGGAACTTGGCCTGACACTGGCCGCGGTCCACGTGGAAGGGGATGAGCGACTCGGGCTGCACGACGTTGGCCGCCGGCGCGGACGCTTCGGCCACGTAGGCCGAATCGCAGAAGGGGCACTTCAGGTCACGGCGGTCGCTGGGGGGGAGCTGGACCGACGCGCCGCAGAACTTGCAGCTCAGGCTCTCGAGCTGGACCCCGTATCCGACCGCCTTGGGGTTTTCCTGGAGGAAGGCGAGCAGGTCGTGTTCCTGGGCCTCGAACGAGGAGGCGTCCGGGAGGGCGACCTGGGAGCTGCAGTAGATGCAGGTCATCTGCTGGGCCGAGGGGTTCCATTCGAGTTCGCCGCCGCACTGGGGGCACGGGAAGGTCTTCGGCTGGTCCGCCACGGCTCCCTCCTGTCCGAGGCGGCAGTGTACCAGAGATGGGCGGGCCGTCCAGCGGCGCGCCCCCGATTCCGAGGGGAAAACTCAGCCAGCGGGGACCGGGTGCTCGGGCTCTCGCCCCTCGAGGACCGCCAGGAGGTCGGAGAGGGCCATGCGGGCCATGGCCGCCCGGGTCTCGTGGGTCGCGGAGCCCGCGTGGGGCAGGAGCAGGACGTTGTCGAGCCCGACCAGGCCGGGGGAGAGGGCGGGTTCGTTCTCGAAGACGTCGAGCCCCGCCCCGCCGAGGTGGCCTGCGGCGAGGGCCTCCACCAGGGCGGCCTCGTCGTGGAGTCCGCCCCGGCTGGCGTTGACGAAGAGCGCACCGGGCTTCATGGCGAAGAGCCGCTCCCGCCCCATGAGCCCGCGCGTCTCCTCGGTAAGCGGACAGTGGAGGGTGAGGACGTCGGCGGTCCGCACCAGATCATCGAGGGGGAGGCGGACCGTTCCCAGGGCCGCCTCCACGCAGCCGTCGGCACGGGAGCGCTGGGCGTAAACGACCTTCAATCCGAAGGCCGGGGCGCGCCGCGCCACGGCTTGCCCGATCCGCCCGAGCCCAACGACGCCGAGGGTCTTTCCCCGCAGATCCATCCCGAGCAGGAGGTCCGCGGCCCAGCCGTGGAACTTCCCGCGGCGCACCATCCGGTCCCCCTCCGCGGCGCGGCGGGCGGTGCCCAGGATCAGCGCCCAGGTGAGGTCCGCGGTGGCCTCGGTGAGGACCCCCGGCGTGTAGGTGACCACCACGCCGCGGGCGCGGGCCGCGGCCAGGTCAATGTTGTTGACCCCCACCGCGTGGTTGGCCACCACCTTCAGCCGGGGGCATCCCTCCAGCACCTTCGCGGTGACCGGGTCCGAGAGGTAGGTGAGCGCCCCGTCGGCGCTCCGGAGGGCCGAGGCCAACCGCTCCTCGGTGAGGGGCTTGCGGTGCCTCAGGACGCGGACCCGCGCGCGCCCGGCGAGCAGCTCCTCGGGAAGACGCGAGACAGGGGCGGTGAGGACGACGCGGGGCAGCCGCTTGCTCATCGTTTCTCCGTCCCAGAGAGACCGCCGGGGATGCGCGTCAAAACCCGAGGGCCTTACAGCGGCCCGAGCCGCAGCAGGCCTTGGAGGGTTCGAGGAGACAGGGGCGGTCCGCGGGGCATGCGTTGCCGAGGATCTCCGCCAGCACCGCCCGCTCTGGCTCCATGGCGGCGGCGGCGACCACGGGACCGGTCCGGGCCGCGGGAACGGGGGCCGGGACGGCGGGGGCCGCGGGGGTGGCCTCCCCCTGGGCCAGGTGGACGCCGTAGCCGGCGATGCGGACGAACCAGCGGGCGAACTGCTCCTGCATGCGGGGCGGGTAGGCGCCGAGCCCGAGGGCCGCCTCGACGGCGGGGCGGTCTAGGTGCACTGCGCGCCCCGCGCGCAGTGCCTCCAGGACCTGGTCCACCACCGGCTCCCCCGCCTGGAGATAGGCGAGCCGCGAGAGCTGAGAGAGGGTGAGCCGGGTGATGAGGAGCTCGCAGGAGGGCTCCGCGTCCGCCGCCGGGGCCCCCGCGGCCAAGAGCCGCAGGGCCCCCTCGGCCACCGACCTCACGCGCTCGTCCACGGGTCGCCCCCGCGCGGCGGCGCGAACTGCACCGCGTCCACGACGCCGAGGATGACGGCGTCCACCGGGTTTTCGCCGAGGCCGACGGCGTCCACGGCGCTCTGGCCCTCCTGGCAGACCAGGACTTCGTCACCGGGCCCCGCGTCCACCAAGTCAATGGCGGTCATGGGCAGTCCCTGGGGCCGCCGGTCCAGGTCGAGGGGCTGCACCTGGAGGAGCTTCTGCCCCTCGTACTTCCGGAACTTCACCGTGCAGACGACCTCGCCCACCACCCTGCCAAGGATCACGGGACCTCCTCGCGCAGGGCGTCCACCACGCCGACGATGGCGGCGTTGCAGGGGACGACGTCGGGGAGGAATGCGTACGAGGCCTCGCGCCCCGTGGTGTAGAGCACGGTCTCTCCCGCCCCCACCCCCACGGCGTCGAGCGCCCAGAGCGGTTTCGCGCGGCCGCCGAGGGGCTCCACGCAGAGGATCCGCTGGCCCGCGAGGGCCCTGTCCTTGACGGTGCAGTAGAGGTGGCCGACCACCTTCCCGACGTTCATCGCTCGTCCAGGTTCACCTGGTCCACGATGCCCACGATGGTGGCGTCCACGGGGGCCTTCTCGGTCCGTTCGGTCATCCGCGCCGAGGAGCCGGTGCAGAGGAGCACCGTCTCCCTCGCGCCCGCGGAGACGGTGTCGGCGGCCACCTCATAGGCGCCGTCGAACTCCCGCTCGGGGGTGAGGGTGGCGACGACCAGGAGCTTGAGGCCCGTGAGGCGCGGGTCCTTCCGCGTCGCCACCACGGTGCCCACCACTTTGCCCAGGCGCATGGGGTGCGTTCTCCACTCGGGCCGGCGGCCCCGGCCCGCCGGACGGCGCGCCGGGGGCAGAAGGCCGGAGGCACGGCATTGCGCCCCCGGCCGCGGCGCCCCGCGACTACCGGTTGGCGTTGGACTTTCCGATGGGTAACACGTCCTCGAGGGACATGTGCGGGCGCGGGATCACGTGGACCGTGACCAGCTCGCCCACCTTGCGGGCGGCGGCGGCCCCGGCGTCCGTCGCGGCCTTCACCGCCGCCACGTCGCCGCGCACGATGGCCGTCACGTAGGCGCCGCCGATCTTCTCCCAGCCCACGAGGGTCACCTTGGCGGCCTTGACCATGGCGTCGGACGCCTCGATCATGGCCACGAGGCCCTTCGTCTCGATCATGCCCAGCGCTTCGCCGTAGTCGCCCATGAGTTCCTCCTCCGTCTCTCCCGGCCTTTAGCAGGCTGTTGAAAATCCCTTATGGGTCGCGTTGCCCACAAGGGGTTTCTCAACCGCCTGCTAGGGCCTCATCGGCCCGATTCTAACGGAATCACGCCCGCGCGGCAAGGCGTGCGAATTCCACCAGCATCCTCTGCAGCTCCCCGCGCCGCAGGAAGAGGCCGTCCTCGCCCGCGGCCACGGGACAGCCGTCGCAGGCGGGCGAGGGGAGCGCGGCGAGGCCGTAGCCCCGGCCGAGCTCCCTCAGCTGCGCCACCGCCGCCTCGGGGAGCGGCCGGTCTCCCCCCAGGAGCCTGGCGTAGAGGAAAATGCGCGCGGTCTGTTCGAGGGTCTCCATCCGGTAGTAGGCGGTGCGCACGTCGGGTCCCACCGTCACCGCGCCGTGGTTGGCCATGAGGGCGGCCGAATGGTCCGCCAGCGCCGCGGCCACCTCCCCCGCGAGGGAGTCGGTGGAGGGGAGGGCGAAGGGGACGAGCGGCACGGTGCCCAGGGAGATCACCGCTTCGGAGAGGAAGGGCCGGTCCATGGAGAGACCGGCGCACGCCAGGGCCGTGGCGAACGGAGGATGGGCGTGGACCACGGCACCGGCGTCCGGGCGGGCCCGGTAGATCGCAAGGTGCATCGGCCATTCGCTGGAGACCTTGCCGGAGAGCGGGCGGCCCTCGCCGTCCAGGGAGGCCAAGAGGGTGGCGCGGAGCTCGCTTTTCGGGACCCCCGAAGGGGTGACGAGGAAGCCGCCGCTGGGCAACCGCACCGAGAGGTTCCCGTCGGTGGCCGCCACGAAGCCCTTCGAGGCGAGCTTGGCCCCGTAGCGGACGAGGTCCCGGGCGGCGTCGGACACGCTGCGCACCCCCACTCGGGCGCCGGCCCACGCCGGCGCGCGCTCACCCCTTGGGCAGGTTGTCTTTCAGCTGCTGGACCGCCGCGTCGCCGGGGAATTCGCGCTCCAGCGCCTGGAGCACGGCGCGGGCCTTGTCCATCTGCTTCAGGTCCATGGCGTAGACGACCACCTTGTTGAAGAGGGCCTGCTTCTTCTTCGGGTCCACCTGGAGCGCCCGGTCGAAGAGCGACAGCGCCTTGTCGGGCTGCTTGATCTCGCGGTAGCAGACCCCCAGGTCCACCAGCACGTCGGTGTTGGTGGGCTCGAGCTTCAGCCCCTCCTCGTACCACGGAATGGCCTCCGCGTAGTCGCCCTTGTCGTAGTAGATGTTGCCCAGCATGATCTTCGACGGCGCGTCCTTGGGGTCCGCCTTCGCCTTCTCGATAAACTGGGCGATTATGCTGTTGTGTTGGTTGGGGTCGAAGGAGGGCTGGCCGCCGGCCGGGGGAGCGGCGGCGCCAGCGGGCGCGGCGGAGGGGACGGCCTGCTGGGCCTGGTACTGCTTCATCAGGATAAACGTGACCACCGCTCCCAGCACGAAGCCGGCCACCAGCATGAGAACGTGTTCCTTCTTCATCCGGTCCCTCCCGGTGCGGCACCCGGCGGCGACCGCCGGGGCTCCAGTATCGGCCAGGGCCCCCGCTGCGTCAAGGCCGGCCGGACCCTTGCGCTCCACGGGGGCGGCTGGTAGAATGGACTCTTGATGGGGCGGTCCACGGGGCCGACCGGAAAGGAGAGACCATGAACCGCAGAGTTCTCATCACGCTGACCCTGGCCCTTGCGGCCCTGTTCGTCTTCGGTGTCACCGTCGCCGCGTGCGGCGGAAAGCCCTGCACCGCCGCCTGCATGGCGAAGGCCGGCGACAAGGGCTGCGCCCACGGCGCCGGGGATTCCAAGGGCTGTGCCCACAAGGACGCCATGATGAAGGGGTTCAAGGCGGTCCAGGGCGATCTGGCCGCCTGGGACAAGTCCATCAACGACGCCGCCTTCCAGAAGAGCCTCCAGGAGCATGTGAAGTCGCTGACGGACGGCCACGCGGCGTGCGCCAAGGCCTGCGCCGCCAAGGGCGGGAAGGAGGCCAAGCCCTGCTGCCCCGCCATGACGAAGATGGAAGCGGGCTTCAAATCCCTGGAGGGCGACCTGGCGAAGATGCCCGTCTCCCTCAAGGACGCGGCGTTCCAGAAGTCCCTCAAGGCCAGCCTCGAGGAGATCCTCAAGAACCACGAGGAGTGCGAAAAGGCCTGCGCCGCCAAGGAGAAGGTCGAAGGCGCGAAGGTCCCCCCGGCCGCCTGATCGCCGCTCCACCGGAAACTCCGGGGCCCCCACGGGGGCCCTTTTTTTATCTTGGCTTGCGTCCGCGCCGCTCCGGTGGTAGAGGAGAAGCGAAGGAGGCCCCGTGGACCCCGATCCGGCGCGCGCGGACGGCTCCGTGGACCGGCGGCTCTGGGCGAGCGCCGGACTGAACTCGGCCATCGTGGTGGTGGAGGTCGTCGGCGGCCTCGCCTCGGGCAGCGTGGCCCTCCTCGCCGACGCCCTCCACAACCTAAGCGACGTGGCGGCCCTTGGCCTCGCCCTCGGCGCCCGCGGCATCGGCCGGCGCCCCCCGAGCGCCCGCCACACCTTCGGCCTCAAGCGGCTGGAGGTGCTCGCGGCCCTGCTCAACGCGGTGGTCCTGCTGGTCGTTACCGCCTTCGTGGGCCGGGAGGCGGTGGTGCGGCTCCTCGACCCCCGCCCGGTCCGGCGCGATCTCATGCTCGGCGTCGCGCTCGTGGCGCTGGCGGCCAACGCGGTCTCCGTGTTTCTCCTCCGCCGCCACGTCCGCGAGGACCTCAACGTGAAGAGCGCCTTCCTCCACCTCTTCCAGGACGCCCTGGCCTCCCTGGCCGTGGTCCTGGCGGCGCTCTTCGCGCGGACCGCCGCGGGCCCCTACCTGGATCCCGCCGCGTGCCTGGCGGTGGGGCTCGCCGTGCTCCACAGCGCGCTGGGCATCCTGGCCGAATCCCTCGGCATGCTGGTGGAGGCGGTCCCCAAGGGGTTGGAGCTGGAGGCGCTCGCGGCCTCCGTGGCCGGCCGCTTCCCGGCGGCCAGCCTGCACCATGTCCACGCCTGGGAGGTGGGGCCGGGTCAGCGCATGCTCACCGCCCACCTGGCGGTGCCCGACATGGGGCTGCGGGAGGCGGAGGCGCTCGTGGGCGAGGTGCGCCGCCTCCTCGAGGAGAGATGGAACATCGCCCACGCGACCCTGGAGCTGGAGGTGAGCGGCTGCGGGGCCGAGGACGTACTGCCCTGCTGCGCCCCCGGGACCGTCCGGCGCCGGTGAGCGCCGGGCACCCGAACCGGGACCCCGGCTCCTGGATCTCAACCCTTCATCGCGGCCGGGGGGGCGCGCCCGGCGTCCGCGGAGGCGTCCCGGGTTCGCTTCTCTAGAACCCCGCCTCGGTGGAAAGCGAGACCTCCGCGCCGACGGCGAAGAACTCCTTCACCTTGTGGCTCCTCTGCGTGGAGGGGTCCTCCACCGACTGTTCGAGGAGGGTCTGGTCCACCTGGACGACGCAGCTCTTGTCGTCCGGCGGAGCCTCGATGACGCGCCCGATCGGCATCCTGAAGAAGGAGGTCATGATGTTGAAGTCCAGGCGGGCGGAGAGCCCGATGCTAACCTTCATGGGCCCGCCGCCGATGGCGACCACCCCTTCCGTGGAGGCGCTGTCGAGGGCGATCTTGACGAGGATGACCCCGGCTCCCCGGTCCTCAATGGAGGTGATGTGACCTTGTCGCGTGGGAACGCCGGGGGTTCGCCTGCCGCGTGGAGTCGCGGCCCAGGCCGAGGCGGCGGCGAAAGCAACCAGGAGGGCGGCGGCGCAGAGGAGCCTTCGGTTCATGGCATGCCTCCTTATTAACAAAATATAGGTCCCTTGGCTCGGTGGGAGCAAGCCGGCGGGCGAGGAATCCCCTCCGGAGACCGCTCCGTCCATGAACCGGGCGGGGCCGCGGTGGTTCCGCGGGGAGAACATCACGCGCCTGCGAGCCACCGCTCGCAGTCCAGCGCCGCCATGCAGCCGCTGCCGGCGGCGGTGACCGCCTGACGGTAGACCCGGTCCTGCACGTCCCCCGCGGCGAAGACGCCCTCCACCGACGTGTGAGTCGAGCGGCCCCGGGTCACCAGGTAGCCTGTCTCGTCCCTCTCGAGCTGGCCTGCGAAGAGGGCCGTGTTGGGGGTGTGGCCGATGGCGTAGAAGAGCCCCGAGGCGGGGATGTCGGACTCGGCGCCGGAGGCTACGTCCCGCACGCGGACCCCCTCGAGGACCTTCTCCCCGAGGGCGTCCACCGGCACGGCGTTCCACCGCACCTCGATCTTGGGGTTCGAAAGGACGCGCGCCTGCATGGCCTTGGAGGCGCGGAACTCGCGCCGGCGGTGGACCAGGACCACCTTGGAGGCGAAATGGGTGAGGTAAGTGGCCTCCTCCATGGCCGTGTCGCCGCCGCCCACCACCACGAGCACCTTGCCGCGGAAGATGGGCAGGGCGCCGTCGCAGACCGCGCAGGCGGAGATGCCGCGGTTCCAGAGCCGCTCCTCGCTCGGGAGGGAGAGTCGCTTGGCGGTGGCGCCCGTGGCGATGATCAGGCTCTGGGCTTCCACCTTCTCGTCACCGGCCCAAAGCGCGAAGGGGCGGGCGGAGAGGTCGGCCCGGTCCACGTCCTCGGGGCGGAACCGGGCGCCGCACTTCTCGCTCTGGGCCCTCATCCGGCCCACGAGCTCTGGCCCCGTGATGCCGTCGGGGAAACCGGGGAAGTTCTCCACCTCGGTGGTGGTCATGAGCTGGCCGCCGGCCACGCCGCCGGCCATGAATCCCTCGAAGACCAGCGGTTCCAGCCCCGCCCGGGCCGCGTAGAGGGCCGCCGTCAGGCCTGCGGGCCCCGACCCGATGATGACGACGCGTTCGGACATGAAGGCTCCTCAGAAGAACGGCTGGCCGCCGCCGTCTAAATGCCGTAGATCTCCGCGTACTTCTCCCTCAGGTAGCCAAGGAGCGGTTCCGGGCCCAGCGGCCGGCCCGTGACGCGCTGGCAGAGCTCCTGGGCGAGCCAGCGCCGGCCGTGGACGTGGATGTTCCGGTTGAGCCACTCCTTCACCGCCCCCATCTCGCCGCGCTCCAGCCGCGCCTCCAGGTCCGGGACAGCCGCGAGGAGGGCCTGGCGGAACTGGGCGGCATAGAGGTTGCCCAGGGCGTAGGTGGGGAAGTAGCCGATGAGCCCCACGGACCAGTGCACGTCCTGCAGGACGCCGTCCCGGTCGTCGGGGGGCGTGATCCCCAGGTATTCGCACATCTTGGCGCGCCAGAGGTCTGGCAGGCCCCGGGGCTCCACGCGCCCCGCGAGCAGGTCGCTCTCGATGTCGAATCGCAGGAGGATGTGGAGATTGTAGGTGGCCTCGTCGGCCTCCACGCGGATGAGGCTCGGCGCCACGTGGTTCACGGCGCCGTAGAAGGTCTCCAGCGAGACGTCGTCCAGGGTGCCGGGGAAGGTCTCCTGGAGGGGCTTGAAGTAGAAGGACCAGAAGGCGCGCGAGCGCCCGACGATGTTCTCCCAGAACCGCGACTGGGACTCATGGATGCCCAGCGAGCAGGCCTGACCGGCGGGATCCCGGAACCGCGCGGGGTCGAGGCCCTGCTCGTACATCCCGTGGCCCGCCTCGTGGAGCGTGCCGAAGAGGGCCGCGGGGAGGAAGTCCTCCAGGTAGCGGGTGGTGAGCCGCACGTCGTGGAGGGTGCCGCTGGTGAAGGGGTGGGCCGAGACGTCCAACCTCCCGGCGGTCATGTCGAAGCCCGCGTCCACCGCCACCCTGCGGCTGAAGGCCTCCTGCCGCGCCTTGGGGAAGTGGCGGTGGAGGACCGACGGGTCGGGCCGGCGCGGAGCGCCGCGAATGGCGTCGAGCAGGGGCAGGAGCCGGGACTTCAGGTCGCCGAAGACCTCGCGCAGCTCGGCCTCGGTCATGCCGGGCTCGTACTCGTCGAGGAGGGCGTCGTAGCGGTTGGCGGTGCCCACCGCCTCGGCCACTTCGCGGGTGAGCCGAACGACGGTTTCGAGGTGGGGGAGGAAGCCGGCGAAGTCGTTCTTCGGCCGCGCTTCCTCCCAGGCGGCGTGGGAGAGGGCCACCGCCCGGGCGCGCTCCGCGACGAGGCGCTCGGGCAGCTTGACCGACCGGTCGTAGCCGCGGCGGGCCTCGCGCACGTCGGCGCGCTCCGCCTCGCCGAGGGAGCCGTCCGCCTCCAGGGCTGCGATGAGGTCGCCCAGCTCGGGGTCGGTCATGCGCGCGTGGGCCAGCGTGGCCACCGCCGCCACCTGGGCGGCCCGCTGGGGGGTGCCCTTGCGGGGCATCATCACCTGCATGTCCCACTCCAGGGCCTGCTGGGCAAAGGAGAGATCGGCCACCGTCCGCACTTTCTCGTAGAACCGCTCGTGAGGATTCATGGGGTGCCCCTATCTTACGGCCGATTTCGCGGGGTCTCCGCGGGAGGGCGGGCCCCTTTCAGGTTCCCCCGGCGCCCGCCGGATGTCGGTGATGTCCGTCACAGGTCCGCAGGCGCGCCGGCGGCCGGCGCGCCGCGGATCACCCCTTGCGCAGCAGCGCCGCCGCCTCCTTGGCGTGGTAGGTGATGAGGATGTCGGCGCCCGCGCGGGCGATGCCGGTGAGCGTCTCCAGAACGATGCGGTCGTGGTCCACCCACCCCATCCTCGCGGCGGCCTTGATGAGCGAGTACTCTCCGCTCACGTTGTAGGCGGCTACGGGGACGGGGGAGATCTCCTTGACCCGGCGGATGACGTCGAGGTAGGCGAGGGCCGGTTTCACCATGACGATGTCTGCGCCCTCCTCCAGGTCCAGCTCCACCTCCCGCAGGGCCTCGTCGCCGTTGGCCGGGTCCATCTGATAGCTCTTCCGGTCCCCGAACTGCGGGGCGCTGTCGGCGGCCTCGCGGAAGGGGCCGTAGTAGGCGGAGGCGTACTTGGCGGAGTAGGCCATGATGGGCACGGCGCTATGGCCGCAGGCGTCGAGCACCTCGCGGATGGCGCCCACCCGGCCGTCCATCATGTCCGACGGAGCCACCATGTCCGCCCCGGCCTCGGCGTGGGAGAGCGCGGTGCTGCAGTGCAGCGCCACCCCTTCGTCGTTCAGGATGACGCCGTCCGGGCCCACGGGAGCGCAGTGGCCGTGGTCGGTGTACTCGCAGAGGCAGACGTCGGTGACGACGAGCAGGTCCTTCCCGAAGGCCTTCTTGGCGGCCCTCACGGCGCGCTGGACGATGCCGTCCGCGGCGTAGGCGCCGCTCCCGAGAGGGTCCTTGCGGTTCGGGATGCCGAAAAGCAGAACCGCCGGGACGCCGAGCGCGGCGGCCTCCTCCATCTCCTTGAGGCCCATGTCAATGGACTGCCGGAAGATGCCCGGCATGGAGCCCACCTCCCTCCGGACCCGCTTGCCCTCGCAGAGGAACATGGGGTAGATGAAGGCGGCGGGGTCGAGGTGGGTCTCGCGGACCATCCCGCGCAGCAGCGGACCGGAGCGGAGCCGGCGCGGCCGGGCGGGGAGGTCCAGCTCGAAGGGGCCCTCGCCGTGGTGGCGGTCGCAGCCGCCGGCCTTTCCGGGGCCCTTTCCCTTACTCGTCTTCGCCATCCTCGCCTCCCCAGAAGAACTCGTTGGCGCAGTGCTCTCCGCAGAAGTCCTTGCCGCCCATGTGGAGGCGGCACTTCTCGCAGAAGTACTTGTGGCACATGGGACACTTGAAGAGCTCCATCCACTTCTCGGCGCGGTTGCAGATCTCGCAATACTCGCCTTTCTCCTTCTGGAACTTCTCTTTCGGGATCTCGTCGTCCCAGAGGCCCATGGCGCCCTCCCGGTGCAAGACTATACCAGAGAGGGAGGGCAAAAACCCGCCCGCGCCCGCGGCTATTTCTTGGGCCGGGCGGCGAAGACGGTCCGGAACGCGGGGTCCCTCTCCCAGCGGTTCACCTCGGGGACGCTGGCGTGCTGCCAGACGGCCTGGAGGTCGGCCTCCGCGGCGGCCTGGTCGCCCGCCCGGAGGTGGACCTGGGCCCGCAGGAGATAGGCCCGGGCGAGGTCCGGGTTGAGCTCGAGCGCCTCGGAGAGGGGTCCGAGCACGGCTGCCTCCGGGGCCCCGTCGAGAAACGCCTTCTCGGCGAGGGCCACGTGGAGCACGCCCAGCCGGTCCCGGCAGGAGGCGAGCCCCGCGCCCGCCACGCGGGCCGCCTCCTCCACCTTGCCCTGGTTGAGCAGCATCACGACCCACTCGGTCCAGGCCATGTGGTAGCTGGGGTCGCAACGCACGGCCTCCTTCCAGGCGGCGATGGCCCGGGCGGGGTCGGACCCGCTGTAGGCCTGACCGGTGAGGAAGAGGACGAAGGGGTTC
>JAKAIJ010000222.1 GCA_021814355.1 Acidobacteriota bacterium | reverse complement strand
AGAACGCCCGGACCCTTGGCGTTGCGGAGGGCCTGGAGGGACTGCCGCGCGGAGGTGCGGCCCTCTCCGAGGGGGAGGCCCGAGGGTCGAGCACCGGCCGCGAGGGCGGTGATGACGCTCCCGGGAACGGCGGCGCCGGCGAACTCTAGGGCGGCCCAGAGGCCGAGGGCGGCGGGACCAGCCAGGCCCGAACGCCGAGCGAGGTCCTCCAGCAGTGGCCAGTCGAGGCGTTCACCCCTCTCCTTCGCGATCATGGCCGTATCCAGGAGGGATGTCATCCTGGGCACGTCGGCGGCGTGGCGCTCGAAGGCGTGGGCCAGGGCGTAGAGGACGGCGGCTTCGGCCCGCAGGGCGAAGGCGCGTCGGGCGCCCACCGGGATCTCCTCCAGATTCTCCAGCAGGAGGCGCGTGGGCCCGTCGCGCCGATCCGTGGGGGCGAAGAGGAGGCTGCCGTGGGCCTCGACGCGGACGCCGGTCTCCGGGTTTCGCAGCTCGGGCAGGTGGCGACTCCAGAGCCAGGGGCTACCGCCCCTCACGGGGTCCATGGGGACGTAACCTCCGGCGCAGAGGAGGCCGAAGGCGCGCTCGGCCTGCGCGAGGTCGGTGAAGAGCAGGTCCACGTCCGTGGTGGGACGCAGGTAGGGCGCCTCGTAGTAGCGCGGACCCACGTGGCAGCCCTTGAGGAGGATCGGGCACAGGTCCGCGCCGGCGAGCCGGCCGAGGACGTGCTCCACCTCCTCGATGATCTTCACCCATCCGGCCTTGGCGTGCATGAGCCACGCGTCGAGCTCGGCGCGGCGCCGGCCCGGGATGTCCAGCCAGGCCCGCGAGGCGGTCAGGCGGTGGATGAAGAGGGGCAGGACGCGCTCGTCGCGCAGGAGGAGGACGAGGCCTTCGAAGGCCGCATCGTCCAGGGCCAGGATGCCCTCGGGTGCGCACAGGAGCTCGGCCGCGCGCGACCAGTCGCGCAGGACCTGCGGCGGCAGGGAACGCGCCAGCTCCGCAGGAGCGGGGCCGTTGTCTTCGGCGAGGCGGGCGGTGAGGGTCGCGGCGGGCATGGGGGAGATTGGATTACAGATTTCAGATTGCAGATTACAGATTGCAGATTACAGGTTGCAGGTTGAAGGTTGAAGGTTGAAGGTTACACGTTGAAGGTTACAGGTTGCAGATTGCAGATTGAAAGATTGAACGCATGCCTTTGTGGCGGCCGGAAGAAGGGCGGTAAAGGAGCGAAGAGTTAAGAGTAAAGGGGGCGGTGGGCGGAATGACGGCGGAGGGAACGGTTACAGATTGCAGGTTGAAGGTTACAGGTTGAAGGTTACAGGTTGAAGGATTGAATGGAGGCCTTCGGTGCGGCCGCAACTTGCTGCGACCGCCCCGAAACCGGGAGAGACAGGCGTCCCGCGCCTCCTGTCTCCCGCCTCCCGTCTCCCGTCTCGCGTCATTGCGTCTCGCTCCCCTCACAGCGGCCGGTAGCTGTGGATCAGGGCCAGGGTGAAGGGCGGCGGGCTCTGGCCGATGGCCACGATGGCGGCGAGGGACCAGTCCCTTGAAGCTCCGGGCGCCGTGGGCGGCTGAGGGCCCGGGGGCAAGGGGGCGTCCCATTCGATGGTGCCGTTCAGACGCAGGTACCAGCGGCAGGCATCCGGGACCTTCGCGACGAGCCGGAGCGACGTGTCGGAGCCCTGCGTGCAGTGCGCCCAGCCGATGGGATAGAGGGTGAAGCGGTCGCGCCAGCCGGTGACAGGGGGCGCCTGAGCCACGGAGTAGCCGGTGAGTAGGCCCCTCTTTTCAGGCGAGAGGATCTTCTCGGGCACGCCGAGGGAGACCCACTGGGGCTTGTCGTTCCAGACGGTCCGGCCGTCCTCGAGCACCACCGGGTAGGCGAACTCGGGCCCCCAGCCCGGCCGGGTCAGGAGCCAGGACTCCACGGTCCTGGATTCGGCGTCGAAGTTCTGCGACCAGAGCGCGTAGCGGGAGAGCAGGCTCCATGCGCCGGCCCTGTTCTTTTCGGCCAGTTGGCGCCCCGCGGAACCGAGGCGGAGACGAATGCGATCAAAGACACCGTAGCGGCCGCAGCGGATGGCCCGCATGGCGGCCACCTGATAGGCCGCGAGGGCTTGCCCGACGTGGCCCGCCGCCAGCTCCGCCTCGGCCCTGAGCAGGGGACGGTACGCCCCCTGGCTGAAGTCCGTCAGCCCCACCGGCGGATCCAGGGCCGGCAGGTGCAGGACCACCGCCAGGCCCGCCAGTACGACGGCCGCCAGGGGAAGGCCTCGACGCCGGAGAGCGCGGGCGCTCACCGCTGGGACCCCACGAGAACCACCTCCGCGTCGGGCGGGAGGGGCGCCGAGGACCGATCGGCCCGGCCGTGGTGGCGGCCGCGGTGGTCACCTTTCGCGTCCAGCCGCGAGAGCATGAGCCACAGCAGGAGGTAGGCCCCCACCACGGGGAAGACGTGCCCCGTGAAGTCCACGGCCGCGTGAGCCGTCTCTCCGGCCAGGGCCGGCGCCAGCCAGAAAGAGGCCCGGCCCAGGCGGACGCCGCGCAACGCCAGGACCAGCGCCCAGCCCGCGGCCGCCAGGAGCAGGAGGGCCGGCAGAAGGCCCGCCTCGAAGAAGGTCTGCAGGTATTCGTCCTCCAGGTGGGTGTTAACCTTGGTCGTGTAGACCAGGGGAAAGTCGGTGACCACCGCAGGGAAGCGGGCCTCGAAGCTTCCCAGGCCCTGCCCGATCAGGAAATGGCGCACGGGAACGTTGGCGTTCAGCTCCACCCGCCCCGACTCGAAGATTGCCCCCGTAGCCAGCGCGAAAAAAACGCCCGCCGCCAGCACCAGAGCGTAGAGAACAACCGCCGTCCAGGCCGCCCGGCTCCCCTTGAAGGCCCAGTGGCCCAGGATGGCCAGCGGGTAGAGCGCCAGGGCCAGGAAGGCCCCCCGCGAATGGGAGAAGGCGAGAAGCACCACGTGGAGAATGAAGATGCCGGCCATGAGGGCCCGCAGGCCCCACCGGTTGCCGAGCCCGGCCTCTCTGAGCGAGCGCCGCCAGAGCAGGTAGTAGAGCAGGGGCAGGGTGAGATTGACGAAAGCCTCGCCGTGGTTCGGGTTGACGAAGGGGCCGAAGGCCCTGTAGGCGAAGGGGCTGGCCCGGATGCCCAGGAGCTTGCTCTTCGGCTCGGCGTATTGCACCAATGCCACGAGGGCCACGGCCAGGCCCAGCCCGCCCACTACGAACAGGAGCTTCTGGAGCCGCTGCTCGTCCCTCGCCACGCGCTCCAGGAGGAGGATCAGGCAGAAAGCCGCCGCCAGCGCCAGCAGGGACCTAACGGTGGCCAGGGGCGTGAATGAGGCCGGAATCCAACCGGGAGCGGCGGGCGTGAGGGCGGGCGAGGCGTCCCGCGCCGGTGGCGCGGGGGCGGAGGAGAAAGCGTCCCATCGGTATGCATCCGACCGGAGGAGCGCCTCGGCCTTGTCTCCCTCATCGTAGATGGCCACGCGCTCGGCCCGGCAGGCCCGCCAGAGGCCCGCGGGCAGGGGCACCAACTGGAGCAGGCCCACGCCGGCCAACGCTGCCACGAAGAGGGCGGGCAGGCCGAGCCGCCGGGGCCAGCACCAGAGGGAGCGGTCCCGCCAGCCGGCGAGAGCCACGCCGCCCAGGAGCAGCACCTCGCACACCCCGATGGACCAGCCCTCCATACACCCGAAGGCAAAGGACGAGAAGGCGAAGAAGAGCGAGAGAACGGCGAGAGCGATCATGCACCGACGCTTGAAGCTAAGCCAAGCCATTTCCCGATGTTATCGGGAATAATCACAGTATTACCATTATTCATGTGCCCCCCGGGCGCGAACTCCGCCCTCCGACGTGGGGATGCCTGGGTAATGAGTCTACACTGTAGATTGGAATACGCCAGGGATACAACAGCCGGGCGGGCGGCCCGCTCGGCCCCGAGCCCTTCAGACGATGTTGGGCATGCGGCGTCGGCGGCCGGCGCGGGGGAGGACTGTGTGGCGGGTATCCTGCCAGTCCTTGGAGAACAGGCCGCTCCAGGCTCCCCGGACCACGGCCCAGGCGGCGCGGAAGCGGCCGCAAAAAAGCCTTGCGGCGAACTTGATCGGCCAGCGGAGAAAGAGGCCGAGGAAGAGGAAGCTGAGGCGGTGCCAGAGGCGCCCGTATTCGGCCACGACCCAGGCCTGGTTCCGCGTGCCCAAGTAGCTCACCACGGGACTGGCCGAACCGCGCTTCGTGGTCTCCCGGTGCCGGACGTGGCTGTGGGGGATGGCGAGGGTCTTCCAGACCTCCCGACGGGCGCGAAGGCCCAGCTCCACATCCTCGTAGTAGAGGAAGTAGGCCTCGTTGAGGAGCCCCGCCTCCTCCAGAAAGGGTCGTTTGAGGAGCATGCAG
>JAKAIJ010000221.1 GCA_021814355.1 Acidobacteriota bacterium | reverse complement strand
CCTCTCCTGCGTGGGCGGGGTAGTTTTGGCCGTGGCCCAGCACGACCTGAAGCGGCTCCTGGCCTACCACAGCGTGGAGAACGTGGGCATCATCGTCCTGGGGGTGGGCGGCGCCGTCCTGGCCTCGGCCAGCGGGTCGGCAGAGGCGGCCGCCCTCCTCGGCGCCGGCGCCCTGCTCCACGTCCTGAACCACGGCCTCTTCAAGGGGCTCCTCTTCTGCTGCGGCGGCGCGGCGGCGCAGGCCGCGGGGACGCGCGAAATCAACGCGCTGGGGGGGCTCATGCGGCGCATGCCGCTGACGGGGGCGGGTTTCCTCGTGGGCGCCATGGCCATCTGCGCCCTGCCGCCCTTCAACGGATTGGCGAGCGAGCTGCTCCTCTACGTGGGGCTCCTGAGGGGCTCCGCGGGCGGGGGCTCCTGGCCCCCTGTGGCCCTCTTCTTTGCCATCCCGGTGTTGGCCCTCTCGGGCGGTCTGGCCCTTTTGTGCTTCGCGAAGGTCTTCGGCGTGGCCTTCCTGGGCGAGCCACGCTCCGAGGGCGCCCGGGCGGCAAGGGAGGCGGGCGCCTGGATGACGGCGCCCACGCTGCTGCTCGCCCTCGCCTGCGGCGCCGTGGGACTCCTCTCCCCGCTGCTGCTCCCGTTGGCGGCCCGCGCCGCGGGCGTGGCGACGGCGCCGGCGGCCCCTCTGCTGAAGGGGCTCAGCCTGGGAGCGGCGCTGTTGTGGGGTCTCGCGCTCGCGGTGGCGGGCGCCCTCGCTCTCATGCTGCGCGGGCGTCCGAGGTCCGTGCGTCCGACCTGGGGCTGCGGGTACAGCGCCCCCTCGCCGCGCATGCAGTACACCGGCGGCTCCTTCGCGGCGCCCTTGCTGGACCTCCTGGCCAAGCTCCTGCGCCCCGAGCGCCGCCTGCGGCGCCCCGAGGGGCTCTTCCCTCGCTCCGCCTCCTTCCACAGCCACCTCGACGACCCTCTCGACCGATGGCTTTACGGCCCCCTCTTCTCGGGCGCGGCTCGTCTGGCCTTGGCCCTGCGGGCGCTCCAGCAGGGGCGCCTCCAGGCCTATGTGGCCTATATCCTGGCCGCGCTCGTCGCGGTCCTGCTCTGGGGGGTCTTCGCGTGAGCGTCGTCGCCCGCCTCCTCCCCCTCGCCGCCGCCCTCCTGTTGTCGCCCCTCCTCTTGGGGATCATCGGGCGGATCAAGGCGCGCGTGGGGGGGCGCAAGGGAGCGCCGCTGCTGCAGCCCTACTGGGACCTGGCAAGGCTCGCCGCCAAGGGCGAGGTGCTGAGCGGGACGGCGACCGGGGTCTTCCGCCTTGGCCCCGTGGTCGGGCTGGCCTCGGCGGTGGTGGCGCTGCTGTTGCTTCCCCTGGGCCCCTTTCCTGCGGCGGCGGCTTTTCCGGGCGACATCGTCCTCATGGTCTACCTGCTCGCCCTCGGCCGCTTCGGCCTGATGGCCGCCGCGCTGGACACGGGCTCCTCGTTCGAGGGGATGGGGGCGAGCCGCGAGGGAACCTTCTCGGCGCTCGCCGAGCCGGCGCTGCTCCTGGTCCTCTGCGGCCTGGCCTGGAGCCGGGGCGAGGCCACGCTGGCGGCCTGTCTGGGCGGCTTCACGGGGGGGTTCGCCGCCTCCACCCTGCCGGCCCGGGCGCTGCTCTCGGGAGCGCTTTTCCTCGTCCTGCTCGCCGAGAACTGCCGGATCCCCGTGGATGACCCGGCGACCCATCTCGAGCTCACCATGATCCACGAGGTGATGGTGCTCGACCACTCGGGCCCCACCTTCGGCATCGTCCAGTACGCGGCGGGCCTCAAACTCTGGCTCTTCGAGGTGCTTCTGGTGTCGCCTTGGCTCCCCGGGATGCGCTCCCCGTGGGCCTCCGCGGCCCTGCTCCTGGGCGCCCTCGGGCTGACCGCCGTGGCGGTGGGGCTGGTGGAGAGCCTCACGGCCCGCCTGCGCCTGAGCCAGGTCCCGCGCTTCCTGGGGCTGGCGGGGGTGCTGGCGGCGCTGGGCGATCTGGTCCTCCTGACGGCGGGGCGGCCGTGACCGGCGCGGCGGCGGCGCTCCTGGTGGGCGTCATTCTCCTGGACTTCACGGCGGTCTCCTCGAGCCGCCTCACGGTGCTCATCCGGGCCTTCGCGGTCCAGGCGGTCCTCATCTCCGCGCTCGCCCTCCTCCTGGACGGCGTGGACAGCATCCACGCCTGGGCGGTGGCGGGGGGCAACCTGGCGCTCAAGGGCTTCGCCATCCCCTACGTCATGAACCGGGCCCTGGTGCGGACGGGGACGCGGAAGGAGGCCGAGCCGCTCCTCTCCTACGGCGCCTCCATGCTCCTGGCGGCGGCCGCCGCCGGCTTCTCCTTCGCCCTCGCCGCCCGGCTCCCCGAGGAGGCGCGCCGCGAGGGTCTCCTGCTGGCGGCGGCCGCCTTCGCCACCATGTTCACGGGGCTGCTGCTCCTGGTGACTCGGAGCAAGGCCATCTCGGAGGTGGTGGGCTACCTCGTCCTGGAGAACGGGATCTTCCTCTTCGGACTCACCCTGCTGAAGCGCCAGCCGCTGATCGTGGAGATGGGGATCCTGCTCGACGTCTTCGTGGGCGTCTTCGTCATGGGGATCGTGGTCTACAACATCGCGCGGACCTTCGACGACGTGGATGTGCGCGCCCTCACGGCGCTGCGGGACGAGGCCCTGCCGGAGGAGGAGCCGTGACGCTGACGGCTCTCGTGGCCTTCCCCTTTGTCGCGGGCGCCCTCGTCTGGCTGCTGCCCAGGCGCACCTGGCGCCGCTCCGCCCTTTTCGCGGCCAGCCTCGCGCACGCGGCGCTCGTGGCCCGCGCCTGCCTCACCGACCCATCCCCCGAGTGGGGCGGCGCCCTCGCGCTCGACGCGCTGGGCCGGATCTTTCTCGGCGTCCTGACGGTCCTCTTCGCGCTCTCCGCGCTCTACACCTTCGGCTACATGGCGCTCCACCGCCACCCGCGAAAGCGCTACTACGTGCCTGCGCTCCTCTTCTTCCTGGGCTCCATGACGCTGGCCACGCTGAGCCACCATCTGGGGCTCTTCTGGGTGGCCCTCGAGGCGACCACCCTCTCCAGCGCGCCGCTGGTCTTCTTCGATCGCTCACCGCGGAGCCTCGAGGCGGCCTGGAAGTACCTGATCCTCTGCTCGGTGGGCATCGCGCTCGCCCTGGCGGGAAACTTCTTCCTCGCCCTCTCGACCCCGCCCCAGAGCGACGGCTCGCTCCTCCTCGCCAGCCTTCTTTCGGGCGCGGGCGGCCTCTCCGCGCCCTGGCTCAAAGCCGCCTTTCTCTTCTTCCTGGTGGGGTACGGCACCAAGATGGGGCTCGCGCCCATGCACACCTGGCTGCCCGACGCCCACTCGGAGGCGCCGCCCCCGGTCTCCGCGCTCCTCTCGGGCGCCCTTCTCAATTGCGCCTTCCTCGGCATCCTCCGGGTCTACGGAGTGCTCGAGGCGGCGGGGCTCGGCGACTTCGCCCGCAAGCCTCTGCTCGCTTCCGGCCTCCTCTCCATGGGGACGGCGGCGGCGTTTCTCGTGCGGCAGGGCGACTACAAGCGCCTCTTCGCCTACTCCAGCGTGGAGCACATGGGCATCCTCGCGGTGGGCGTGGGCCTCGGCCCGGGCGCAGGGAGCTTCGGCGCGCTCCTCCATGCTCTCAACCACTCACTCGCCAAGGGACTCTGCTTCTTTGCGGCGGGCATGGTCTACGTGCTCACCCACACCAAGTCGGTGGAGGCGTCCCGGGGCCTCCTGAAGCGCTCCCCCGCCTCGGCTGCCCTCCTCCTGCTGGGGCTTTTGGCCATCGCGGGCACGCCTCCCTTCGGGACCTTCCTGAGCGAGTTCACGATTCTGTGGGCCGCCCTCTCCAGCGGCCACTACTGGACGGCGGCGTTCTACCTGCTCTTTTTGGCGACTGCCTTCGCGGCGTTGGCCAGCGCCGTTTTCACGCTGGCTTTTGGCACCCCCGAGGGCCACAAGGAGGCGCTGCCCTCCCGATCCATCCTCTTCCTTGCGCTTCCCTCCGCCGTCCTGGCGCTGCTGTCTCTGGTCGCCGGCCTCTACCTGCCACAGGGCCTTCTGGCGCTCCTGAGGGGGGCGGGGACCCTCGGAGGCGCGCCGTGAGCGGGCCCTTTCTCACTCTGGCGAACGGCGCGGCGGCCGCCCTTGCCGAAGTGCCTGTGGCACCCATGGGCGCCTTCCGCGAGACGCTGATCGCCGAGGGGCGGACGCGGGGCCGCCTGGTGGCGCTTTTTCCCTGGGGCGAGGGCGCAAAGCGCCGGCTGCTGGCCCTGCTGGCCTCAGAGTCCCAGGGCTGCTTCCTGGTCCTCGCCGGCGAACTGGGCGCGGCGGACCGGTACGCGGCGCTCACCGCAGAGTGGCCCCAAGCCCAGGCCTTCGAGCGCCACCTCTGGGAGAACT
>JAKAIJ010000220.1 GCA_021814355.1 Acidobacteriota bacterium | reverse complement strand
CCGATCTCGCACCTCCTGCGCCACCGTCTCGTCGTAGTCCACGTCCGAACCCGTTGCGACGCGCACACCGGCACGCTGCGCCTTGAGGGTCCGCATGACGTCATTCTCGCCGCGCCCGAAGTAGTCCCGCCGTTCCCGGTCGCTCACGGGTCCGCTCCGCGGAGGGGCCCGGGGACCGCCGGGTCAGCCGTTCTTCTCATAGAGGATGCGGATTCCCTCGAGGGTCAGGTCCTCGTCCACGGCGTGGATGGCCTTCACGTCGGCGGCCACCGTGGCGGCGAGGCCGCCCGTGGCCACGACGGTTTTCACCTCGCCGAACTCGCGCTTCATCCGCTTGAGGATGCCCTCGATGAGCCCCACGTAGCCCCAGTAGAGACCCGACTGCATGGAGGTGACGGTGGACCTGCCGATGACCCTCGGCGGCTTGGCGATCTCCACCCTCGGGAGCTTGGCGGCGCGGTCCGAGAGGGCCTCGGCCGAGATGGAGAGCCCCGGCGCGATGACCCCGCCGAGGTAGCCACCCCCCTCGCCGAGCATGTCGAAGGTGGTGGCGGTGCCCAGGTCCACCACGATGGCGGGCGAGGCGTACTTGTGGAAGCAGGCGACGGCGTTGACCACGCGGTCGGCGCCCACCTCCGCCGGGCTGTCGTAGTGGATCTTGAGTCCGGTCTTAATCCCCGGCGCCACGAACATCGGCGTCTTGTCGAAGTAGCGGCGCACCATGTCGCGGATGGGCAGGTCCGCCGGGGGGACGACCGAGCAAACCCCCACGCCCGAGACCTCCTTGATGGAAAGCCCGTTGAAGTGGAAGAGGCTCTGGAAGAGGGCGCCCCACTCGTCGCGGGTCCGATGGCGGGCGGTGGTGAGGCGCCAGTGGTGGAGGAGCGTCTCTCCCCGGTAGAGGCCCGCCGTGGTCTGGGTGTTTCCGACGTCCATTACCAGAATCATGGCGCACCTCCCGGCCGCACCTGCTCCACGTCGCCCTGGCGCACGACCCGGAGCCCCGTCCCGGTCCTGAGCCGGAGCTCGCCTTCGGAACCGACGCCGTCGAACCGCCCCTCGATCACCTCGCTCCCGGCGGTCACCGCGAGCGGCGTCCCCACGGGGTGGGCCCAGGCGTCCCGCGCGAGCGCCACGAGCGCCGGCGGGTTCGCGAGCGAGAGCTTGAGCAGCGGCTCTAGATGGAGGAGCGTGTCGGCGGCGAACCGCTCGGGGTCGGGGGCCTCTCCCGTGATCTCGCGCACCGAGACGGCCGAACCGGCCAGCTCGGGGGGGAACTCCGCCGACGCCTGTCCGAGGTTCACTCCGATCCCCAGCGCGAGCCCCTTGTGGCCGTCGCCGCCGAACCGGCCCTCCAAGAGGACCCCGGCGATCTTCCGGCCGCCGACCAGCAGATCGTTGGGCCACTTCAGGAGCGCCTCCACGCCGCACCGCGCGAGCGAGGCCCGCACGGCAAGGGCCGCCGCGAGGGGCACGCAGGTGAGTCCCACGGCGGCGGCCGGGGGCCAGAGCGCCACGCTCATGGCCAGCGACCTTCCCGCCGTGCCGTGCCAGAGACGGCCGAGTCTCCCGCGGCCCGCGGTCTGGAGGTCCGCGGTCACCACGGCGCCGTGGGCCGCGGGGCCGAAGAGATCGAGCAGCTCGCGGGCCCGGTCGTTGGTGGAGGTCAGCTTCTCGTGGCACTCGAGCCGGCGCCCGAGGAGGACGCTCTGCAGGTTGTCGGCCAAGCGGTCGGCGTTCATGTGAGAACGGGTTCGATCTCGAGCGAAAGGTCGCACGCCTTCGCCGAATGGGTCAGCGCGCCCATAGAAATTAGGTCCACCCCCGTCTCGGCCGCGCGGGGAAGCCGCTCCAGGGTCATGTTCCCCGACGCCTCGAGGAGGACTCCCTGGGGGCGCTCCCGGGCGGCGGCGGCCATCTCCTCGTCGGACATGTTGTCCAGAAGGATCACCTCGGCGCCCGCCGCGGCGGCCTCGCGGAACTCCGCCAGGTTCTTCACCTCCACCTCGACGCGCCAGAGCGCGCCGGCCGCGGCCCGCGCCCGGTGGACCGCCTCGCCCACCGCGCCCACCGCGGCGATGTGATTGTCCTTGACGAGGACGCCGTCGGAGAGCCCCATGCGGTGGTTGAGGGCGCCGCCCGTGCGGACCGCGTACTTCTCGAGGGCCCGCAGGCCCGGGACGGTCTTGCGGGTGTCGCAGATCTGGCACCCCGTCCCGGCCACCGCCTCGGCGGCGCGGCGCGAGAGGGTGGCGATGCCGCAGAGCCGCTGGAGCAGGTTGAGCGCGGTGCGCTCGGCGAGAAGGAGCGCCGGAAGGGGGCCCTCGACCCGTGCCACCGCCGCGCCCGGCTCCGCGATGGCCCCCTCGGCCACGAGCGCCTGTCCCGAGCAGGAGGGGTCGGCCAGCTCGAAGGCACGCAGGAAGGCGGGCACGCCGCACGTCACCAGGACCTGCTTCGCCACCAGGACGCCGCGGCCGTGGCCCGCAATACCCAGAAGCTCCGTGGTCCGGTCGCCGTAGGGGGCATCCTCGCGGAGGGCACCGCGCAGGAGCTCGTCGAGGGCGTCCCGGCTCAGACCGCAGACCACCGCACCCTCCTGAGGGCCGGGAAGCCGGCCCGGTTGAGCCACGCGACCAGCTCGGGCCCCGCCGCGTCAATCTGGTGCCGCACGTTCTTGTCCCCCGTCCCGAGCCGCAGCTCGGCGCCCCTCAGCCGCACCGCCAGCCCTCCGCCCGCCGCCACCGGGAAGCGCGCCACGAGCAGGCCCCGCACGGCCTCCTCGGGCGGCAGGACCGCCGCGGCCGCCGGGGCCAACTGGGCGAGGGAGCGGAAGCCCCGGCCGCCCACGCTCACCCCTCCCCGTCCGCGAAGGAGCTCCACTCCTTGCAGTTGGGGCAGCGGTGGAGCACCTCCAGGGTCTTGTACCCACAGTACATGCAGGTGTAGGCGTCGGTCATGAGCTCGCTGCCGCCGAGGGCCGCGGCGACCTCCCCGGCGAGCGCGTCGTCCAGCAGGTCGCGTCGCAGCAGGTCCCAGAGGGTCCGCTGGACGAGCCGCGAGCGGCCGAAGTGCCTCACGAGGTCGCGCACGATGCCGGGGAGCTGGTCCTCCCGGCGGAGGTCGAGGCACTCCTGGAGGTACTGCAGCAGCGCCCGCTTCTGGTGGTGCTCCCGGGCGAGGCGGTTGAGCTCCTCGAGGTAGGCCGCGGGGTCCTCCATCTTGAGGCAGACCTCCTTGAGCAGGTCGAGGAGCATGTAGGACTTGTAGGGCATCTCGCGCAGGGCACGGTCGAGCACGCGCCGGGCGCGACGGGGTTTGTCCGCGCGCAGGTAGAGCCGGACGAGGAACATGTAGGCCAGGACGTTCTCGGGCAGGAGCCGAATCGCCCGCCGCAGGAGCCACGCGGCCCGGAAGGTGCTCCCCGCCTCGGCCATCTGCTGGGCCTTCTGGGCGAGCAGGTAGGAGAGGGCGCGGGGGTTCTTCTGGCGCTGGACCTTCTGGAGGAGCACCGCGTGCTGGTAGGCCTCCTCCCACTCGCCCAGGTCCTCCGCCAGCTTGAGGAGTTGGCCGAGAGCGTATCCGTCCTTCGGGTGGAGCGCGAGCACCTCGCGGAAGGTCTTGAGGGAGCGGTCCAGGAAGCCCCCCGTGCGGTAGTCCGACCCGAGGGCGTTGAGCGCCAGCACCCGCTCCTGGTCCGAGAGGCCGCCGCGGGCGAGCAGCGACTGATGGACCCGGATGGCGCGGTCAATCTGGCCCCGTTGGCGGTAGAGGTTGCCCAGGGCCAGGTAGACCTCCACCGGCTCGGTGGAGATCTCCACGACGTGCGAGAGCTTCTCGATGGCGGTCTCCACGTCGCCCGCCAGCATGGCGTACATCCCCAGGATGTACTCGGGGGACTGCCGCGGGTCGGGACCCCTCCGGCCCGACCGGCGGCGGAACGGGAAGCGGAGCCCCAGCACGAGCCCCGCCGCGAAGGCGGCGGCGAGGATGACGATCAGGTAGGTCTCGGGGAGGGCCTTGAGGACGGCGGCATGAGCCACTAGGCGTTCTCCTCCTCCAGGGTCCGCTCGGTGCGCAGCCCCTCGCGGATGGGCAGGTTGCGCAGCTGACGGACCTCCTGCTCCAGCTCGCCGATGCGCTTCTTCAGCTCGCGGGCCTGCATGAAGTTGTCCACCTGGTCTATGAGCCCGACCACCCAAAAGACGAGGAAGGAGACCACCAGAGAAGAGAGCAGGAGGAGCGCCACGGGCACCTTTTCGAGCTCCACCGCCCCGGGGACGACCACGAGGGTGGCGGTGACACCCCGGTTGGCGAGGCTCAGTCCCAGCCAGACCAGGATCATCGTGCAGATGAGGAGCCACTTCAACAAACCCAGCAGGTTATGCATCGCCGCCGTCCTCCCGGAACCGTCTTAGGGCCTATCCGTAAATGGGGCTATGCACATCATTC
>JAKAIJ010000219.1 GCA_021814355.1 Acidobacteriota bacterium | reverse complement strand
GAGTCGTAGAGCTGCCTCAGCTGGGGCGAGAGCTTCAGCGCCCCCTCGATGGTGGTGGCCGAGCCGGGGTCGTTGGGGACCAGCTTGGCGACCTTGTCCACCTTGGAGAGCGGCACGCCCAGCGCCCGCCCCACGTCCCGGATCGCCAGCCGGGCCTTCATCTCCCCGAAGGTGATGATCTGGGCCACGTTGTCCCGCCCGTACACCTGGGTCACGTAGGCGATGACGTCCTGGCGTCCGCGCATGCAGAAGTCAATGTCAATGTCGGGCATGGAGACGCGCTCGGGGTTGAGGAACCGCTCGAAGAGCAGCCCGTAGCGGAGGGGGTCGAGGTTGGTGATGCCCATGCAGTAGGAGACGAAGGAGCCCGCCGCGCTGCCGCGCCCCGGGCCCACGGGGATGCCGTGCTCGCGGGCGTAGCGGATGAAGTCCCAGACCACCAGGAAGTACCCCACGAGGTCCATCCGCTTGATGAGCTCGATCTCGCGGTCGAGGCGGGCCTCGTACTCCTCGCGGGGGCGGGAGCCGGGGCGGCCCAGCAGCCCCCGCTCGAGCCGCGCCCGGAAGCCCTGCCGGGCCACCTTCTCGAAGTGGGCATCCAGCTCCTCGCCCTCCGGCACCTTGAACTGGGGGTAGTGGCGCGAGTGGGTGTTGAAGCTGAAGACGCAGCGCTTCGCGATCTCGGCGGTGTTGCGCAGGGCGTCCGGGTAGTCGCCGAAGCGGTCCCACATCTCGGCGCGCCGCTTGAAGTAGTGCTCCCGCGTGTACGCCATCTTGCCGGACTTCTCGCGCTCGGCGCGGGTGGACTTGGTCTGGATGCACAGAAGGATGTTGTGGGCCTCGAAATCCTCCCGGTTGAGGAAGTGGGTGTCGTTGGTGACCACCAGTGGGATGCCGGTCTCGCGGTGGATCTCGAGCAGCCCGGCGTTGACGGCCTTCTGGTCGGGCAGGCCGTGGTCCTGGAGCTCGAGGTAGAAGTTGCCCTCCCCGAAGATCGCCTGGTGGTCGAGGGCCGACCGGAGGGCCTCCTCCTGCTTGCCGCGGCGCAGCAGCCGCGGGATCTCGCCCCCCAGGCACGCGGAGAGGGCCACGAGCCCCCCGCCGTGCTCTCGCAGGAGGGCCTTGTCCATGCGGGGCTTGTACTGGAACCCCTCGAGGAAGGCGCGGGTCGAGAGCTCGCAGAGGTTCCGGTAGCCGCGATCGCTCTCGCAGAGCAGAATGAGGTGGGAGTAGGGCCGCCGGCCGTCCGCTCCCACGGGCTCCTGGTCGAACCGCGAGTGGGGCGCCACGTAGGCCTCGCACCCCACGATGGGCCGCAGCCCCTTCTCCATCGCCTCCCGGGAGAACTTCACGGCGCCGAAGAGGTTTCCGTGGTCGGTGATGGCCAGCGCCTCCATGCCGTCGGCCACCGCTTCGCGCACGAGATCCTTGAGCCGGCACGCGCCGTCCAGCAGCGAATACTGCGTGTGGAGGTGCAGGTGGACGAAGGGTCTGTCGCTCATGGCCGCGCCCTTCTCACTCCCATTCGATGGTCCCGGGGGGCTTGGAGGTGATGTCGTAGACCACGCGGTTGACGCCCGCGACCTCGTTCACGATGCGGGAGGCCACCCGGGCGAGGAAGCCGGGCTCGAACCGGAACCAGTCGGCGGTCATGAAGTCGCTCGTGGCCACCGCCCGCAGCGCCACCACGCGCTCGTAGGTGCGCTCGTCCCCCATCACCCCCACCGTCCGCACGGGCAAGAGGACGGCGAAGGCCTGCGCCACGGCGTCGTAGAGCCCCGCCGCGCGGATCTCCTCCACGAAGAGGGCGTCGGCCTCCTGGAGCAGCGCCACGTCGCTGGGGGTCACGGCGCCGACGATGCGCACCGCGAGCCCGGGTCCCGGGAAGGGGTGGCGGCCCACGAAGGCCTCGTCGAGCCCTAGGAGGCGCCCCACCTGCCGCACCTCGTCCTTGAAGAGGTCCCGGAGGGGCTCCACCACCGTCATCCGCATCCGCTCGGGGAGCCCCCCCACGTTGTGGTGGCTCTTGATGACCCTGGAGGAGCCGGAGGTGGCCGCCGACTCGATCCGGTCGGGGTAGATGGTCCCCTGGGCCAGGAAGGGGATGCGGCCCAGGGCCCGCGCCTCGGCTTCGAACACCTCCACGAAGGTCCGGCCGACGGCCTTCCGTTTCGCCTCGGGCTCTTCCAGGCCCGAGAGTGCCGCGAAGAAGCGCTCCCCGGCGCGGACCGACCGGAGCTTGAGGTGAAAGGTCCGGGCGAAGAGGTCCTCCACCTGCCGTGGCTCGTCCTTGCGCATCAGACCGTGGTCTATGAACATGAGCTCGAGCCGGTCCCCTACCGCGCGGTGGAGCAGCAGGGCCATGACCGACGAGTCCACCCCTCCGGAGACCGCGCACAGGACACGCTCCCCGCCCACGGCGGCGCGGAGCTGGGCCACGGCCTCCTCGACGAAGGAGCGGCTGTCCCAGTCCCCCACCGCCCCGCAGACGTCGTAGAGAAACCGCCTCAGGACCTCGCGCCCCTCGCGAGTGTGGGTCACCTCGGGGTGAAACTGGATGGCGAAGAGGCCGCGGGCCCCGTCGAACATGGCAGCGTGGGGGGCGCCGTCCGTACGGCCGGCGGAGACGAATCCCGGCGGGAGGGCCTCCACTCGGTCCCCGTGGCTCATCCAGATGGGCTGCGGCGACGGGAGCCCAGCGAAGAGGGGGCAGGAGGGCTCGGGGAAGAAATCGGCGGGGCCGTACTCGCGGCGGTCGCTCGGCGCCACCGCGCCGCCGAGGGCGTGGGCCATCCACTGCATTCCGTAGCAGATTCCGAGGACCGGGACGCCGAGGCCCGCCAGACCGGGATCGGGCCGGGGGGCGCCCTCGCCGTAGACCGACTGGGGCCCCCCCGAGAGGAGGACGCCGACGGGGCCGAAGGCATCCACCTTCGCGAGGGGGAGGTCCCAGGGCTCCACCTCGCAGTAGACGCCCAGCTCCCGCACCCGGCGCGCGATGAGCTGGGTGTACTGGGAGCCGCAGTCCAGGATGAGCACCTTCTGGCCGTAGTGCACGCGGGGCCCTCTCGCCGTGAAATGAGGATTATATCAGAGGGACGCGGGCGGGTGAGGAAGGCTCGCGGGTGCGTGAGTACGTGGGTCGTCGAGACCGGCGGTCGGCGCCTCTTGAATTTACGCGCTCGCCATCCACAGACGCACGTACTATATCTATTACCGGCCTTCCATCCGCCGCAGGAGGGTCTCCAGGGCGGCCTCCAGCTCGGGGAGGCCCCCGTCGTTGACCAGCACGTGGTCGGCCAGGGCGAACGTAGCGTCGAGGCGTTGCGCCGAGGGGTCCGCGGTGTTCTCCTGCGCCTCCTTGGCGAGGAAGGCGGCGAGGCCACCGAGGGCGTCGCCGCCGCGGCCCCGCGAGACGGCCCTCGCGTAGCGGGCCTCGGCGGGGGCGGTCACCCCGATCAGCACGAAACCGGGAATGCCCCTGCGCAGCGCCTCCACCTCGGCCGGGTTACGGATGGAGTCCACCACATCCCGTTCGCCGAGCTGGGGGAGAACCCGCTCGGCCAGCACGCCGGGCCCGCCCTCCTGGCGCAGGCGGTTGCCCGTGACGATGAGGTCATCCCGGCCTGTGGTGAGGCCCGCCTCCCGCGCCGCCTGGCGCACTACGTCCGAAAGGCTGTGGTAGGCGTACCCCCGGGCCTGGAGCAGGGCGGCCACGGTCCCCTTGCCGGAGGCGTTGGGACCGGTGAGTCCGAGGACCCAGCGGTGCTCGCTCACCGCACCCCCTCCAGGCGCCCGATGGCCAGCCGCACCAGCCGGGGGTTGGCCGGCTCGCGGGCCGCGGCGGCGTACTCCGGCGCCGCCATGGGTCCGTAGCCCAGGAGCTGATAGCAGCGCCCCGTGAAGAAGTGGGCCTTGGACTGGAAGGAGGTGGTCTGGGGCGCGTTCACCAGGAGATCCGTGAACCCTCTCGCCGCGGCGTCGTAGTCGCCCGTCCGGTACCGCGCGTAGTTGAGGTAGTACCGCGCCTCGCCGGCGTAGAGGTCCAGGGGGCGCTCCGCCACGAAGGCCTCGAGCAGGGGCAGGGCCTGGTCCTCGTGGCGCTGACGCAGCAGCGCCACGGCGTCCAGGAAGGCCTGCCGGTTGACCGTGCGGTCCCTCAGGTAGGCCGCGGCCCACTCGCGGTAGCGGGCCTCGAACTCCTCGGGCGTCTCCCCCGCCGCGCCGAGCGCGGCGCGCCAGTCGGCTCCGGAGCGCAGCGCGAGCACGAGGGACCTGGCCGCGTCGCCGCCCCGCCGGGCGCGCAGGGCCCGGAAAGCCCAGTACCCGCGCAGCCACGGGTCGTCCCCGCCCAGGGGCCCCGCGAGTTGGAGGGGCGGCTGGCGGGCCTCCAGCAGCGCGCGGGTCTCCACCACGGGCCCGAAGCCGCTCAGGTCCAGGGCAGCGCCCGCCTTGAGCC
>JAKAIJ010000218.1 GCA_021814355.1 Acidobacteriota bacterium | reverse complement strand
GTGCCCCCCGAGACCCGCCCGCCCTCGGCGGCGCCCCCCCCGGCCCCGCCGCCCCCAGCCCCGCCGAAGGCCCCGGCGGCCACGGTCTCCCCCGGCGGGTTCGGCGTCCAGGTGGGGGCCTTCTCCAACGCCCAGAACGTCCAGAGCCTGGCGGCCAAGCTCAAGACCCAGGGGTACACCGTGGTGACCCGGCCCAAGGGTGCCCTCACCCAGGTCATCGTGACCGGCTTCAGGACCCGCGAAGCGGCCCTGGCCGCGCGGGAGAAGCTCTCCGCCCAGGGGATCGCGTCGGCCCAGGTGGTCCCCCTCGAGTAGCGAGCTTTGCACCTCCCCCAGGGGAGCGAAGAGGGCTGCGACCCTTCCCGGCGCTGGCGCGCAAGGCTAGACGATGCTAGAGTGGGCGCGGGGAGCGAGCCATGGCGCGCAAGACGAAGGCACCGGGGTTCGAATCGAGGCTCCAGGAGCTGGAGGGGCTCGTGCGGCGGCTCGAGGAGGGCAACCTCCCCCTGGAGGAGAGCCTCGACCTCTTCGAGCGCGGGATCACCCTCAGCCGGGAGCTCCAGGCCTCGCTCGAGGCCGCCCAGATGAGGGTCACGCGCCTCCTGGAGGGCGGCGGCGAAGCCCCCTTCGAAGAAGGGCCCCCGGGGGAACCCGCGGGCAAGGCTCCGTGACGGTCGCCGCCTTCGCCCGCTGGACCCCGCGGGTGGAGGAGGCCCTCGAGGCCCTTCTTCCTCCTGCCAGCGCCGAACCGGCGCGCCTCCACGAGGCCATGCGCTACAGCGTCCTGGCCGGCGGGAAGCGGATCCGGCCGGTTTTTGCCATGGCAGCCTACGAGGCGTGCGGCGGCGCCGACGCGGAGGGCGTCCTCCCGGCGGCGGCAGCCCTGGAGCTGTTCCACACTTACAGCCTCATCCACGACGACCTGCCCGCCATGGACGACGACGCCCTGCGGCGCGGCAAGCCCACCAGCCACGTGGTCTACGGCGAGGCCCTGGCCATCCTGGCGGGGGACGCCCTCCAGACGCTGGGCGCCGAGGCCCTGGTGACCTACCCCAAGGGCTCGACCTTCACGGCGCGCCGCACCAAGGCGGCCCGGGCGCTTTTCAGGGCCCTCGGCTCGCGCGGGATGGCTGGCGGGCAGGTTCTGGACTTGGCCGCCGAGGGGGCGGCGGGGGGCGTGGACGCGGCGGCCCTCACCCGGATCCACCGGCTGAAGACCGGCGTCTTCCTGGAGGCCTGCCTGGAGGCCGGCGCCCTCTGGGCTGGGGCCCGGGCGCCGGTGGTGCGCGCCCTCAAGCGGTACGGCGCGGCCATCGGGCTCGCCTTCCAGGTGGTGGACGACGTGCTGGACATGACCGCCTCCGCGGAGACCCTCGGCAAGACGCCGGGAAAGGACGCCACCCACGAGAAGGCGACCTTCCCCAAGCTCCTGGGGCTCGACGGATCCCGCCGCCAGGCCGACCGGCTCCTCTCGGAGGCGCTCCGGGCCCTCTCGCCCCTCGGCGACGCGAGCCGGGACCTCCGGGAACTCGCCCGCTTCGTCGTGGACCGAGACCGGTAGAGCGCCGCGCGGGCCGTGCCCGGCCCGCGGCGCCGGAGGAGCCCCCGTGAAAAAGCGCGCCGACCTCCTCGCCGTGGAGCGCGGGATCGCCCCCACCCGCCGGAAGGCCCAGGCCCTCATCCTGGCGGGGCTCCTCTACAGCGGCGAGCGGCGGGTCGAGAAGCCAGGCCAGCTCCTTCCGGAAGAGGCCCCCTTCGAGCGGCGCGGGGCCGCTTGCCCCTTCGTGAGCCGGGGCGGCCTGAAGCTCGATGGGGCGCTTGCGGCCCTGGGGCTCGACGTCTCGGGCGCCCGCTGCCTGGACGTGGGCGCCTCCACGGGCGGGTTCACCGACTGTCTGCTCCAGCGTGGCGCCGCGGTGGTCGTGGCCCTGGACGTGGGGCGGGGCCAGCTCGACGCCCGGCTGCGGGCGGACCCCCGGGTTCTGGTGATGGAAGGGGTCAACGCCCGCCATCTGCGGCCCGGGGATCTTCCCTGGGAGCCCGACCTGGTGGTGGTGGACGCCTCCTTCATCTCCCTCGTCCTCCTCTTCCCGGCCCTGCGGCGCTGCGCCCCCCGCGCGCCCCTTCTCGTCCTGGTGAAGCCCCAGTTCGAAGTGGGGCGGGGCAAGGTGGGCCGGGGCGGCGTCGTCCGGGAGGAGCGGGAGCAGATCGCCGCCGTGGAGGCCGTCTCCCGGGCCGCCGGCGGCCTGGGGTATACTGCACTCGCCGTGGCCAAGAGCCCCGTGAAGGGCCCCAAGGGGAACCAGGAGTACTTCCTCCACCTCGCCCCGGGGCCGGGAGAGAGCGGCCGGTGACCCCCAGCGTCCCCAAGGTCGGCGTCGTCGCCAAGCCCCAGCCCCAGACCGCGCGCCCGGTCCTGGAGTCGCTCGTGGGCTGGCTGGAGGCGGGGCGAGTCCCTTACGCGCTGGACCCCGCCGCGGCGGAAATCCTCGGCGGCGCGGCGCGCGAGGCGGTGGAGCGCGCCGACATGCCCCTCGCGTGCGACCTGATCGTCGTGCTGGGCGGCGACGGCACCCTCCTCTCGGCGGCGCGCCATCTCCACCGCCGCGAGGTGCCCATCCTCGGCGTCAACTTGGGACGGCTCGGCTTCCTGACCGAGATCACGGTGGACCAGATGGTCCCCGCCCTCGAGGCCTACTTCGCGGGGCGCGCGGCGGTCCAGCATCGCATGATGCTTCTGGTGACGCTCGTGCGGGACGGAGAGGCGGCGGCCACCTTCCACTGCCTGAACGACGCGGTCATCAACAAGGCCGCCCTCGCCCGGATCATCCACGTGCGCGTGGAGGTGGGCGACGGGTGGCTCACCGACATGCGCTCGGCCGGCCTCATCGTCGCCACACCCACGGGCTCCACCGCCTACAACCTGGCGGCCGGGGGGCCCATCCTCACGCCGGACCTGGGGGCCGTCATCATCTCCCCGCTCTGCCCTCACACCCTCACCATGCGGCCCATCATCCTGCGGGGCGACGAGGCGGTGACCATCACCCTCCTCCAGAACACGGGGGAGGTCTTCCTCACGGCCGACGGCCAGATGGGCCAACCCCTCAGGGTCCACGACCGGGTGCGCGTGGAGCGCTCGCCCCACCGCACGCCCCTGGTCACCCTGCCGGGAAGGGACTACTACGCCCTCCTGCGGGAGAAACTGGGGTGGGGCTCCCGCTGAGGGGACAGCGGCCGCCTCCACCGTCGGCCGTGCGCGGCCCCGCGGCGCAGGCGGAAGCGCCGCCCGGGAGGGTCCCTTTCCGCCCGGAGAGAACCGCGCCGGAATGACATTCTTGACAAGGGAGGGGGCTCCCCGTATTCTTTCAGGTGGTATTTTCGAGGAGGACCTCCCGATGAGAAAAGCCGTTCCATTTCTGATCGCCGCCGCCTTCGCCGCGCTCGCCCTGGGCGCCACCGCTCAGGAAAAATCCCCTAAGCCTCCCGCGAAGCAGCCCGTGCCGGCCCCGGCCACCCCCGCCACTCCGCCTCCGGGCGGCGCTGCGCCCGCCCCGCCCGCGGACCAGAAGCCCCCGAAGCTGGTCATCGAGAAGCTCGAGTTCGACGCGGGCGCGGTCTCCAAGGGCCAGAGCGTCGAGGCCGTGTTCGAGGTGGCCAACAAGGGCGAGGGCCTCCTCCAGATCCTGCGGGTCCAGCCCGCATGCGGCTGCACCGTCCCCTCCTTCGACAAGGAAATCGCCCCCGGCAAGACGGGCCAGATCAAAGCCAGCGTGAACACGGCCGCCTTCTCGGGCCCCATCACCAAAACCGTGTCGGTCTTCACGAACGACGCGGCCATGGGAACCTTCCAGCTCACCATCAAGGCTGACGTGAAGGCGATCCTGAGCGTCTCCCTCCCCCAGAAGAACGCCGACGGGACGGAATCCCTCGTCTCCCGCGAGACCGAGCAGCTTGGCCTCGTCTTCAAGGGGCAGGCCGCCGAGCGCGACTTCGTCATCAAGTCCGAGGACGGCGCCCCCTTCCAGATCACCCAGGTGCAGACCGAGGACAACAACATCCGCTACCAGGTGATCCCCGCGAAGGACAAGCTCTCCGCCCATTTCAAGGTCACCGTTCCCGCGGACTACCCGGTGGGGCCCATCACGGGCCGGTTCACCCTGAGCACCTCCCACCCGAAGGTGCCGACCCTGAACGTCAACGTGTTCGGCACCATCCGCGAGCCGCTGATGGTCTACCCTAAGGAGGTCGTCTTCAACGGCCTCAGCAAGGACTACATCGCCCAGAACCCCGAGGACGCGGCCCTCAACAAGCTCGTGACCGTCTCCTTCGAGACCGGCCCCGAGTTGACCGTCACCTCGGCCAAGTCCAGCGACCCGGCCCTCCAGGTGACCTACGAGGCCACCGCTCCCAACCAGCGCTACAGCGTGAAGATCCACCTCGACGCCAAGACGGTGAAGGTGGGCGAGTTCAACGCCAAGGTCACGGTGGAGACCAACAAGCAGACCATCGTCATTCCCGTCAGCGGCCGGATCTTCTAGGCGCGCGGGGTCCGTCCGA
>JAKAIJ010000217.1 GCA_021814355.1 Acidobacteriota bacterium | reverse complement strand
TCCGATCTGAAGGGCGCGCCGCTGGGCTTGGCGTCCTGTCCCGCCGTCAGGGCGTCCCAGGAGGCGGTGCCGTTGACGATGGTGATGTTGGCGTCGGGGTGGGCGGGGTCCACGACCAGGTCGGCCTGGAATCCGGTCGGCAGGTCGAAGCCCTCGCTGTTCTTCATGTGGACGACCACGTTGAGGGTCTCGCCCCGGTCCGCGTAGATGTCGCCGTCGCATCCGCCGGAGAGCGGCTCGACGCTTGCCACGCAGACGTTCAGGGAACAGTCAATCTTGGAGTGAGGCGAGGAGTAGGTGAGGGCGTCCGACCCCGTGAAGGTGACCCAGACGTCGTCGCCGTCGGCGCCGCCCAGCTGGTCGGTGGTCGCCCCGGAGACGTTGTAGTTGGTAGGCCCTCCCGTGATGGTCGCCGGGTAGTTGCCGCCCGTCGTCGTGTGGTAGACGGCGTTCGTGGGCGTACCGCCCGTGTCAATGATGCTGGCGGTCACGGTCTTGTGGCACTGGTAGGTCAAGCCGCTCATGTTGGCCAGCCGCGTGGCGCCGGGGGTGCAGTCGGCGAAGCTCCACTTCTGGACCCAGGTGGCCTCCTTGTTGGCCGTGCCCAGGTTGGCCGAGTACATCCCGTTTACCCAGATGTCGCACCCGTTCGGGTCTATCTGGCAGCCCAGGTAGTCGCCCCAGCGGTAGCGGCCGTTCTGTGTCACCCCCGTGTAGACCACCTCGCCGAGCTTGGAGGTTTGGATCGCCTCCATCTGGCCGGCGGGCGTCGGCGTCGCGCCACCGCTGTCGTGGCCGGTCACCGAAGACTGGACCAGGACCGTGGGGGTGACCCCGGCTTGGGTGAAGACCAGAGCCATGGAGTTGTTCTTGTCAATGGTGCAGTCCGGCATCCAGAGGTGGTTGTTGGTGGCGCCCAGGTTCCCGGACTGGACGGTGGCTGGGGTGGCGTTGGTCATGTCCACCTCGGCCCAGTTGATGATGTCGCGGGTGGAGGCGTTGACGCCGGTGCGGACGAACCAGAGCTTGGGCCACCGAATCTCCGCGTCCATGATCTTGGTGGCCAGGGAGTCTATGGCCAGGTTGGTGTAGGCCGCCTCGCTCGGGTTGACGGCGTTGCCGGGGTAGGCGAGCGACCAGCCCGCGATGACGGAAGGGTTGCTCGTGAAGGTGGGCTGGGGCCACTGCCAGATCGTGGCGGCGTTCAACGCGTCGTTGACCGCGAAGTAGTGGGGCTTTCCGGCCGGCGGGTACTGGCCCTGGAGGAAACCCCGGCGCACGACGGGCCGCGGGTTGTAGACGGTGGCCGCCATGTTGTACGAGCGGGTCGTCAGCGCGGCGCCGGCGTAGAGGTTCGCCTTGTTGACCGCGACGATTGCGCTGTTCAGGAAGGAGCCCGCAGGCCACGAAAAGTTGTTGGTGCCGATGAAGATGGCGTCCTCGCCGATGGCCGTGTGGGGGTAGTCGGCCAGGGTGGAGGCGTAGGGCTGGATCTCATACTTGTTCCAGGTGCCGCGGGGGTCGCCCGTCTGGCTGGCGGCCACGCAGATGTAGCTGGTGGAGGAGGTCACCGCGATGCAGGTGAAGACGAACCGGTCGTTCTGGTCGTCGTAGACCATCTGCGGGTCGCAGACGTTGTTCAGCGTGTTCGCGCAGTTGGGCGTGGCGCCGCCGCCGAAGAAGGTGGTGAACGCCACGTCGCCGCCCTGCTTCACGCCGGTCTTGTCGTAGATGCGGAAGAAGGAGTTGTAGTCGGTGACGATGTAGCTGAGGCCGGCGGCCATGTCGGTGTCGGGCGGGCCCGAGCCGGTCACCGCGGTGTAGTCGCGGAAGGAGGGGGTGGAGCCGGCCGGGGGCGTAGAGTCGGGGTTGGTGGTGATGGGCGAGAAGATCACCGGGCCGGTCGGGACCAGCGTGCTGGGCGGCGTCTGGGACGGATCGCTGGCGTCCTGCCACTGAGAGACGAAGACGCCCTCGGAGCGCCTGGCCAGCTCCTCCTCGAACTGCTCCTCGAAGGGGTTGGTCGCGGCCTGGGTCGGGGTCATGGGACCGCCCGAGGGAAGGTCGGACACCTTGACGGTGTCGCCGGCCACGGGGGGGTGGTCCACGGCCCCCGGCTCGGGAGGCGCCTGGGCCACGAGGGGCTCAACCCCCCGCCGCTCTTCGGGGTGCTCGCCCGCGGGCAGCGCCATCTCGCGGCGCTCATCCTTGCCCAGCATCGTGAACTTGACGGCCAGGGCGGCGGGGTTGTCGGGGCGCACGGGCGATTGGGCCACCCGGCTCGGGGCCGCGGCCAGCTCGGGGCCTCGCGCGGACGTCCCGGCGACCTCAGGAATCTTGACGCCGCGGGGCGGGACCGGCGCGGCGGCCCGCGGGACCTCCGCCGACGCAGGCGTGGCGACCTGGGGCTGCTCGGCCACGACGGCGACCTGGGTCGCCGCCGGCGGCACCACCGCCGCGGGGGCGGCGGACTGCTGGTTCTTGTGACAGGCCACGAGCACCGCTGCGACCGCCGCGAGAGCCAGGAGCGCGAAAACGAGATTGCGATTCCTCAACGCCGACATGGGTCCCTCCCGAACAAAAGGCTCCGCCCCCCACAAGTTGAGGGGTTTCCGGATACTCTATATATTCTTACCGAGTTGGCTCTTCTTGTCAAGTGAATTACCGATAGCCCCCTCCGCGGGAGAGCCGGGCGGATTTTCCCCGGTGCGGCCCGGGAGGGCACAAGGCTTCCGCGAAGACACTTTTCGGACTTGCCCGCCTCTACCGACCCGGTTATACTGCTTTTTCCTCAGTGAGGAGGCCCCCGTGGAGTTCGAATTCACCCAAGAACAGCAGGTACTTCGCGAGACGATCCGCTCCTTTGCCGAGGAGAAGATCCGCCCCCACGTCCGGACCTGGGACGCGGAGGGACGTTTCCCGAAGGAGGTCTTCTCCGAGCTCGCCGAGATGGGGGTCTTGGGGATCATCTTCCCCGAAGCCCTGGGCGGCGCGGCTATGTCCTACGTGGACTACGTCATCATCGTCGAGGAACTGAGCCGGGTGGACCCCTCCGTCGGCATCGGCATCGCGGCGCACAACTCCCTCTGCTCGAACCACATCTTCATGGAGGGTACCCGGGAGCAGAAAGAGAAGTACCTGACGCGGCTCGCCACCGGAAAGACCATGGGGGCCTGGGCCCTCACCGAACCCGGCTCGGGCTCCGACGCCGCTGGGCTCAAGACCTTTGCCGAGCCCAAGAACGGCGGCTGGGTCCTGAACGGGACGAAGACCTTCTGCACCCACGCCACGGTGGCCGATATCGCCGTCGTCATCAGCCTCACCGACCGGAAGGACCCGCACCACGGCTGCACGGCCTTCATCCTCGAGAAGGGGACGCCGGGCTTCAAGCACGGCAAGAAGGAGGACAAGCTCGGGCTCCGCGCCTCGGACACGGGCGAGCTCGTCCTCGAGGATTGCTTCGTCCCCGACGCCAACCGTCTGGGCGAAGTGGGCCACGGGTTCACGGACGCCCTGAAGGTCCTGGACGGCGGCCGCATCTCCATCGCCGCGCTCTCGCTGGGCGGGGCCCAGGGGGCGTACGAGACGGCCCTCCAGTACGCGAAGACCCGCGTCGCCTTCGGCCAGAAGATCGCCGAGTTTCAGGCCATCCAGTTCATTCTCGCGGACATGGCCACCCGCATCGAGGCGGCCCGGCTGCTCACCTTCCAGGCGGCCTGGCGCAAGGACCGGGGGCTTCCCGTCACCAAGCACTCGGCCATGGCCAAGTACTACGCCTCGGAGGTCTCGGTCTGGGCCGCGGAGCGGGCCGTCCAGATCCTCGGGGGCTATGGGTTCATCAAGGACTATCCCGCCGAGAAGTTTTACCGGGACGTGAAGCTCAACACCATCGGCGAGGGCACCAGCGAGATCCAACGCCTCGTCATCGCGCGCCAGGTCCTCAAGGAGTTCGTCTAGCAGGCGGCGGGCACCACCGCCCCGCCGAACACAGGAGCCCCCGTGGACGGATTGGTGGAGCGGGTTCTCGCGGGCGACATCCGGGCCCTGAGCCGCGCCCTGAGCGTCGTGGAGGACCGCCGCGAGGGCTGCCGGGCGGTCCTCAAGGCGCTCTACCGCCATTCCGGGCGCGCGAGGGTCATCGGTATCACGGGCCCGCCGGGCGCCGGAAAATCCACCCTGGCAAACGGACTTATCGGGCGCTTCCGCGCCGCCGGCTCCCGCGTGGCGGTGGTGGCGGTGGACCCCTCCTCGGCCTTCTCGGGCGGAGCCATTCTCGGCGACCGCATCCGCATGCAGGACCGCGCCCTCGACGAGGGGGTCTTCATCCGCTCCATGGCCACCCGCGGCCACATGGGCGGGCTCGCCGCCGCCACCGACGACGCGGTGACGGTGCTCGACGGGGCGGGCTACGACGTGGTGCTCGTGGAGACCGTGGGGGTGGGTCAGGACGAAGTGGACATCGTCCGGGAGGCCGACACGGTCCTGGTGGTCTTGGTGCCCGGGCTCGGGGACGACATCCAAGCCATTAAGGCCGGGATCATGGAGATCGCCGACGTCTTCGTCATCAACAAGGCCG
>JAKAIJ010000216.1 GCA_021814355.1 Acidobacteriota bacterium | reverse complement strand
GGGAGAGGCGGTGGATCTCGTCAATGAAGAGGACGTCGCCCGCCTCCAGGTTCGTGAGGAGCGCCGCCAGGTCGCCCGCCTTCTCCACGAGCGGTCCCGAGGTCGTGCGGACCGCGGCTCCCATCTCGGCGCCGATGATGTGCGCCAGCGTGGTCTTGCCCAGGCCGGGAGGGCCGCAGAGCAGCACGTGGTCCAGCGCCTCCGAGCGGCCCCGTGCGGCGCCGATGAAGACCCGCAGGTTCTCGGTCACCTTCTTCTGTCCGACGTACTCGTCGAGGTGGCGGGGGCGCAGCGCGGCCTCCCACTGCCTTTCGGCGGGGTCGCCCGCCCCCTGCACGATGCGGTCCTCGGTCACCGGGAAGGCCGCCTAGAGCAAGTGGAGCAGCCGGTCATTGGTCCTCCGCAGCTTGGCCACCAGGTCCGCGATGAGGTTGTCCTTGATCTTGAGCCGCAGGTCCACGGAGTGGCTGAGGATCTCCCGGAACTCGGCCGCCTGAAGCTCGAGGACCTCCCCCGCGGTGAGCGCCTCCACCGAGGCGGACCGCGGGGCGGCGTCAATGAGCGCCAACTCTCCGAAGGTCTCGCCGGGCTGGAAGACGGCCAGGTCCTGCTGGTTTCCCGCGCGGGTCACGTAAGCCCGGAACTGCCCAGCCTTGACCACGAAGAGTGATTCTCCGCGGTCGCCCTCGCGGATGACCAGCCCGCCCTTCTTGTAGCGGTGGTGGCCCACCCGTTTGGAAATCTGGATGAGCTCCATGGCGTCCAGCCCGTCGAAGAGCCCCATCTTCTTAAGAATCGCGATGTTCTCCATGGTGTGTCCTTTCTAGTGGAGGAGAAGCGAAAACAGGCCCCGCGTGCGGGTCGGGGGCGTCGGGAAGGCGCTGGAGGCCTGGGCGAAGGCGCCGGCGCGCAGGCTGACCGAGACGTCGCGCACCCGCGGGGGGTCCGAGCCGCGGGTTTCCGTCCGGCGGATCTCGGCGCGAACGATGAGGAAGGGGGTGTCGGCGCTGAACCAGTAGGTGCCCTCCTCCACCACCGTGCGGCGCTGGAAGAAGACCTCTCCGGCGATCCGCGTGACGAGGTGGACCTTGGTGCACCGGTAGGTCGGCCCAGCGGGGACGGTCTGCTCCTCGGCGGGAAGCTCCGTTCGCTCCTGGGTCACCTTCACGTCCTTGAACTGGTTGCGGAGGAACGTCACGGCGGAGCTCGTGAGCGCGTAGGGGTCCCCGGACTTGGGCCGGTACCAGGCCCCGCGGGTCTGCCGGAAGGGGTTGAGGGCCTCGTCGCGCGAGGGAGCCGCCTTGAGGAGGAGCCGCAGGGTCCCGTCGCGGTCCTTGGCGAGGTCCATGGGGGAGGCCTCAAGCCAGATGTGGTCCTCGCCCTCGAGGGGCTGGGCGCCCGTGACCGCGAGGTCGAAGGGCTCCACCTTGGGGGTGCCGGGGGCGGCTGGGTTCCGGGTCTCCACGACGTAGTGGGCCCAGGCACCCGGAGCGGGGGGGTGCGAGAGGAAGGTGGAGAGGTCCTGCGCCCGCGCGTCCAGGCAGACCGCCGGGGCGGCGGCGAACACCAGGGCGGCGATGGGGAGCAGGCGGCGGGTCCAGGCGCGCACGGGGGCGGTGTCGCTCACGCGGGCAGGGTAGCGCGAAGGCCGGGGCAGGGTCAAACACGGGGAAGCGAGAAATGGGCGGGGTGCCGCGGAGGTTTGACGGAGCGGGGCATGGATGCTATAAACTGATAAGCTACGGAGGAAGTTGCGTGGCGTCGGAGACTTTACCGCCGAGGGAGGAGCGCATCCTGCTGGAGGTGCTCCGCGAGTTCGCGGAGAGCCACCGGCCCGTCGGGTCCCGGCTCCTCGCGCTCCAGGAGGCGGAGGGGCTCTCTCCCGCGACGGTCCGGACGGTCCTCCACCGGCTCGAGGAGCGCGGGTTCCTGTCAAAGAGCCATGCCTCCTCGGGACGCCTCCCCACCGACCGGGCCGTCCGTTACCTCATTGACCGCGCGATCCGCGACGCCGCGCCCCCCGGGTCTGAGACGGACCTGGAAGCCCCCGCCGGCGAGGACGCGGACCTCGACGTCGTGGCCCGTGCCACCGTCGGCAACCTTTCGCTCGACGTCCGGAGCCTCGGCTTCGTCACCACGCCTCCCCTGAGGGAGGCGCGGCTGCGGGCGTGCGAGCTTTTGGCGCTCGCCCCGGGAAAGGTGCTCCTCGTGGTGGTCTCGCTCGGCGGGCACGTCCACGAACAGTGGCTGATTCCGCCGCGCCCCTACGCGGCGGAGACCCTGCGCTCCTTCGGCAACTACCTCACGGAGGCTTACGAGGGATGGACCTTCGCCGAGATCCGCGAGCACCTCCGCTGCCAGGTCGAGCGGGGGACCGAGGCTGCCGGTCAGCTCCAGGGTCGTGCGGAGGAGCTGGTGGCGCCCTATTTCCTGGCGGAGGCCGCCGACACCGGGCTCTTCTGGGACGGGGCGCGGTGGCTGCTCGCGGATGCCGGGCTGCGCGCCGACCTGGAGGCCCTGCGGAGCCTGGTGGGGACCCTTGAGGAACGGGGCCGGCTCCTGCGCTTTCTGGACGAGATCTGGGACCAGGTGACGGAGACGACGGTGGCGGTCGGCGAGGAGTGGCCGGATCCCGCGGCGCGGGGCCTCGCCCTCGTGGCGGCCTCCTACGGGGACGACGTGACCGGGCGCGGATTCGTCGGCGTCATCGGTCCCCGGTGGATGCAGTTCGAGCGGGCGGTGCCGCGGGTAAGGGCGGCCGCGCAGGTCCTGGCCAGGGCCAGCCGGGGATTCGCCCGAGGGAGGAGCGGCGGTGGTTGAGCCGGACGAGGGGGGCAATCCCCCCGGCGGGGTGGACGAACCCCGCGAGATGACCATCGAGTTCGTGGATCACGAAGAGGGCCCGCACACCGTGTCCGGCGAGATTCCCGTGGAGATCCAGGCGGAGGCGTCCGCCCCGGCGGCGGAGGGCGCCGGGGCCCAAACGGAGAGGCTCCAGCAGCTTGAGGATATGGTCCTGCGCCAGCGCGCCGACTTCGAGAACTTCAAGCGCCGCGCCGAGCGGGACCGCGCGGAGGTCTCGGACCGGGCCCGCGCCGCCCTGGTCAAGGAGATTCTCCCGGTGCTCGACAACATGGACCGGGCCTTGGCCATCCTGGAGAAGGAGGCCCCGGCCGAGTGGTGCAAGGGAATGGAGCTGGTCCACCAGATGTTCCTCGACACCCTGCTAAAGGCCGGCGCCGAACCCATGGAGGCGCTTGGAAGGCCCTTCGACCCCCAGTATCACGAGGCGGTGACCCTCACCGAGGACCCCGCGCTGCCCGACGGGGCGGTGGCCGACGTCCTGGAGCGCGGGTACCTCTTCCGGGGCAAGGTGCTTCGCGTGGCCCGGGTGCGCGTGAACCGACTGCAGAGAGAGACGGCGGAGGAGGCTCCGAATGGCTAAGGTCATCGGCATTGACCTCGGGACGACGAACTCCTGCATGGCGTTCATCGAGGCCGGCCAGCCCGTGGTGATCCCGAACCGCGAGGGAGGCCGCACGCTTCCCTCCATCGTCGCCTTCAACGAGCAGGGCGACCGCCTCGCCGGGAACCTGGCCAAGCGCCAGGCGGTGACCAATCCCTCCTACACCATCTACGCCGTGAAACGCCTCATCGGGAAGAAGTTCTCCGACCCCACCATGGGCCAGGCCCGCAAGGTCCTGCCCTACTCGATGGTGGAGGCCGCCAACGGCGACGTGCGGGTGAAGGTGCGCGACCGGGAGTACAGCCCGCAGGAAATCAGCGCCTTCATCCTGGGCGAGCTCAAGAAAAGCGCCGAGGAGTACTTCGGCGAAGAGGTCTCCGAGGCGATCATCACCGTCCCGGCCTACTTCTCCGACCCGCAACGCCAGGCCACCAAGGACGCGGGCCGGATCGCGGGGCTCGAGGTCCTGCGCATCCTCAACGAGCCCACCGCCGCCTGCCTCGCCTTCAACCTGGAGGAGACCGCCGCCAAGACCGTCGTGGTCTACGACCTGGGCGGGGGCACCTTCGACATCTCGATCCTCCGACTGGGGGAGGGGCTCTTCGAGGTCATCGCCACCTCCGGCGACACCTACCTCGGCGGCGAGGACATGGACCAGGCGATCATGGTGGAGCTGATCAAGCGCTTCAAACAAGAGACCGGCATTGACCTGGGAGGCGACCGCCTCGCGCTGCAGCGCCTCAAGGAGGCGGCGGAGCGCGCCAAGTGCGACCTCTCCAGCATGACCGCCGCCGAAATCAACCTCCCCTTCATCGCGGCCGACGCCGCCGGCCCAAAGCACCTCGTGACCGTGCTCACCCGCTCCCAGCTCGAGGACCTCATCCGCGAGATCGTGGAGCGCACCCGGAAGCCCTGCCTCGAGGCCCTGAAGATCGCCGGGATCCAACCCTCCGAGATTGACGAGGTGCTCCTGGTGGGCGGCCAGACCCGCACGCCCATGGTCATCGCGACCGTCAAGGAGATCTTCGGCCGCGAGCCGCGCCGGGACAAGAACCCCGACGAGGTCGTGGCCGTGGGCGCCGCCATCCAGGCCGGCATCATGAAGGGCGAGGTCAAG
>JAKAIJ010000215.1 GCA_021814355.1 Acidobacteriota bacterium | reverse complement strand
GAGGTCCGTCGGGGCGCCGCGGTGCGGTGCAGGCTTGGACGGCGCGGGGGGGGGTGGAACCGCGGCCGGCTTCGGCGGCGCGGGCGCGACCACGGGAGGAGGCGGTGGCGGCGCGGCGGCCTTCGGAGCCTCCCTCTTCTTGCCCATCTGCAGGCCCGAGAGGGTGTCCTCCAGGGCCCGGTTGATGTCGTAGCTGCTCCTGCTCGGGGCCACCGACTTGGCCGGCGCCGCGGGGACGGGCGGCAGCACCACCTCGGGCACGGCGGCCTTCGGCGCGGCAGCGGGCACGGAGGGCGGGACCGGCCGGGGGGGCTCGGAGGCGGCCGCTCGAGGTGCCACGGACACGGCGGGGAGCCTCAGGGTCTCGTCGGGCGAGGCCTCCGCCGCCGCGGGCGAGGGCCGTGCCGGGGCGGGCCCGCCGGAGAGGTACCGATTCAGAACCTCCTGAAGGAGCTCCGGCTCGATGGGGTCCTCGAGGTAGTCCGCGGCCCCGTAGATCTTCATGGCGTCGGTCTTGTACTTGCGGGACTTGTAGATGCTGCAGTGCATGACGACGGGGACCGGCTTGGAGCCCGACCGCTCCACGATCTCCTGGCAAACCTGGAAGCCGTGCTTCTTGGGGAGCATGGTGCGCAAAAACACCAGGTCGGGATGGAACTGGTCGAACTCGTCGAGGGCGGCCATTCCGTCCTTGGCGGTCCCCACCTCGTAGAGGTCCTTGGGAATGAGACCCACCAGGCGGTCGAGCAGCTTCGGCTCGTAGTCCACCACCAGAACGCGCTTCTTTGTCATCGGTCGGACCCCTAGCAAAGCCCTATCCGCTTCAGAATATCACGCCGCAGGCGGTTTTTCAATCTCGCGGGGGCTCACCGGCGCCCGGCGAGGAGCGAGCGCATCATGCCCTTGAGGCCTCCCCGCTTGAGCTGCTGCATCATCTTGCGCATGGCCAAGTGCTGCTTGAGCACCTGGTTCACGTCGGAGACGGAAACCCCCGCGCCCGCCGCGATCCGCTTCCGGCGGCCGCCGTTGATGACTTGGTGGTGGGCCCGCTCGTGGGCGGTCATGGAGTCCAGCACCGCCTGGACCTTCACGAGCCGGCGCTCGTCGAGGTCCGCGGGGTCCGTTCCCCGAAGCGCGGCCGCTCCCGGGAGCATCCCGACCACCTGCTGGAGGGGGCCCATCTTCCGGACCTGCCGGAGCTGGGTGCGGAAGTCCTCGAGGGTGAAGTCCGAGCGCTTCGCCCGCTCGGCCATCTCCCGGGCCTCCTCCAGGTCCACCGTGGCCTGCACCTTCTCGATGAGGCCGAGCACGTCCCCCATGCCCAGGATGCGGGCGGCCATGCGGTCGGCGTGGAAGGGCTCGAGGGCATCGAGCTTTTCCCCGGCGCCCACCAGTTTCACGGGCAGGCCCGTGACGGCCTTCACCGAAAGGGCCGCGCCGCCGCGCGCGTCGCCGTCCGCCTTGGTGAGGACGACGCCCGTGAGGGGCACCTTGCCGTGAAACGCCTTGGCCGTGGTCACCGCGCTCTGGCCCATCATGGCGTCGGCCACGTAGAGGCTCTCGTGGGGCGAGACCGCCGCCACGATGGCGGCGAGCTCGTTCATGAGCGCCTCGTCCACGTGCAGCCGTCCCGCCGTGTCCAGGATGACGCGGTGGGAGCCCGCGCGCCGGGCCTCCGCCACCGCGGCCTTGCAGATGGCCACGGGGTCCTGGCTCCCGCCCGTGTCGAAGACCCTCGCCCCCGCCTGCCGGCCCACCACCTCGAGCTGCCGCCGGGCGGCGGGGCGGTAGACGTCGGCGGGCACGAGGAGGCAGGGGTGGCCGTCCCCGACGAAGTAGCGGGCGAGCTTCCCGGCGGTGGTGGTCTTGCCGGAGCCCTGGAGGCCCACCAGCATCACGACGCCGGGGGGCATGGAGGGGAAGCGCAGCCGCGGGTCCCCCGCGCCCAGGACGCGCGTCAGTTCCTCGTGGAGGATCTTCACGAAGTGCTGGTCGGGGGTAAGGCTGGCGAGCACTTCCTGACCCAGTGCCCGGGCCTTCACGCCGTCCAGGAGGTCCCGCGCCACGGCCACGTGGACGTCCGCCTCGAGCAGCGCGAGGCGCACGGCCCGCAGGCTCTCCTGGATGTTCTGCTCGGTGATGCGGCCCTGTCCCCGGAGGGATCGGACGGCGCCCTGGAGCTTCTCGGCGAGCCGCTCGAACATCGTCAGGCCGCCTTCGCCGCTGGCGGGGCGAGGAGGAGCTGACGCGCCCTCTCCAGCTGGGTGTCGAGGGGGACCATCGCGCGGAAGCCCTCCCCCTGGCTCTTACGCATCGTGGCGTACTCGCGCAGCAGGGCCCGGCGCGTGTAGGCCTCGGAGGCGGCCCACTCGGCGGCCGTGTAGCGCTCCTTGGCCGCGTCGAGTGAGGCCTTAAACTTCTGGACGAAGGCGTCCGCGCGGGCGGCCTCGTCGCTGAGGGTGCCGCCCTCCACCTCGCGGGAGACGAAATCCAAGTAGGCGCGCCGCTGCTCCAGCCGGAGGGCGAGGTCGGGGAGCTTGTACGGCTCCACCGCCACGTCGGGGGCGATGCCTCCGCCGCCGAAGACCGTCCGCCCCGAGTCGGTGCGCGCCGCGGGTCCCTCGGGCGCGGGCTGCTGGTCCGGGTAAAAGTAAGCGTCGTAGGAGTGGCTGTAGTCCCTCTGGATGGAGCGTCCGGATGGGGTGTAGTAGCGCGCCGTCGTGATGGAGGCCGCGCCCTTTTCGAGCGGGGTCACGGTCTGCACCAGCCCCTTGCCCCACGAGCGTTCCCCGACCAGCTCCGCGAGGTCGTGGTCCTGTAGGGCTCCGGCTACGATCTCGGAGGCGCTCGCGGATCCCTGGTTGATGAGCACGGCGAGCGGCATCCCGTGGAAGGGCCCGTCGCCCTCCGCGAGGTAGCGGCGGTTCATCTCGGAGCGGCGTCCCCGCACGCTCAGCACCTCCTGCCCCTTCTTGAGGAAGAGGGAGGAGACGCCCACCGCGGCGGGGAGCGACCCGCCGGGGTTGTCGCGCAGATCGAGGACGAGGGCGCGGGCCCCCGACCCGCGGAGCCGCTCCACGTGGTCGGTCAGCTCCTCCACGGTGGTCTGCCCGAAGGTGTTCACCTTCACGTAGCCGACGCCGCCTTCCAAAAGGAGCGAGTAGGGCACCGTGTGCTTGGGGATGGGCGCGCGCTTCAGCGTCATCTTCTGGGGCGCGGCGGAGCCCCGGCCCACCGTGATGGTGACCGCGGTCCCCGCGGGGCCCTTGAGCTTCCGCACCGCCTCGCGGCTCGTCATCTGATCGGTGGGCGCGCCGTCAATCTCCAGGATGAGGTCGCCCGCCCGCAGCCCGGCCCGGGAGGCGGGGGTGTCGGGAATTGGAGAGACCACGAGCAGCGGAGAGGTGGCGGAGGGCTTGGCCACCAGCATTCCCAGTCCGTGGAACTTCCCCTCTTGGTCCTCCATCAGCTCCTTGTAGACCTCGGGGGTGTAGTAGCTGGAGTGGGGGTCCAGGTGGTTGAGCATGCCGTCGAGGGAGGCGGTGAGGAGCGCCTCCTCCGTCCCGGGCGCGGCGGCCCGGGAACGCACCAGGGACGCCGCCTGGTCGTAGAGGTCCAGCGCCTCCGCCCGCCCCGCCTGCGCCTCGGTGGAGAAGAGGCGCTCGGGCCAGCCCCCCGCGGTGGCGAGCGCGACGGCGGTCAGAAGTCCCAGAAGGGTCAGGCGGCGGGCGTTCACCATCAGGCCGCCATTGTACGGGGAACGGCGGGGGGGTGTAAAGGTCAACGCCCCGTCGCCGCGGGAGCTGGGGCCGCCCCCGCCGGGTGGCGGATCAACTGCCAGTAGCCCGCGGCGTCGAAGGAGGGCGAGTCGCGCCCCGTGTGACAGCCCCCGCACGCCTCGGCGGTGGCGTCGCCGCGCGGGACGGGGGCGGGGGGGTGTCCCGCCGCGGGCCCGTGGCACGCCTCGCACCCCACCCCCGCGAGGTCCGGTCCCCCGGGCGCGCCGGGGTAGCCGCCGGGCCGCCCCGTCCCCGTGGCGTGGCAGGCGAGGCAGTCTGGATTGGATTCCTGGTGGTCAATGGCGAGGTCCGCCGTGGCCCGCGCGTGGCGCGAGAGGGACCAGAGCCGGTGGGCCTCGGCGTGGCAAGGTCGGCAGGAGGAGGTTCCGGCGTAGGGACGCGGCCCCGCCGCGGCGCTCTGCCTCTCGAGCGCCGCGCGGTTCAGGGCCGCCACCCTTGCAAGGACGGACTCGGCACCGCGCTGGGCCTCGGGGAGCGAGGCGACCTCCGGTCCCAGGAAACCGCCCCGCGGCCAGACGCTCCAGGAGCCCGCGATCCGGCCCACGGTGAGCGCGGTGTACCGCCGTCCCTTGTCCCCGTTGAAGACGAGCCACGTGGCGCCGGCGCGCTGGGGCAGCGACGTGACCGAGTTGTGCCAGCAGGCCACCACCGCCAGCAGGTCGGGCGCCTCCTTCACCAGCGCGGCGACCGTCTCGGGGCTCAGGTTTCCGAAGACGACCCAGGCGTCCGCCCCTGGTACCGCGCGCAGCCTCCGGAAGGTGGCGAGGGGGGGGGGGCAGCGCGGC
>JAKAIJ010000214.1 GCA_021814355.1 Acidobacteriota bacterium | reverse complement strand
TGACGCCCAGGACGCGGTGGCCCCGGTCGCGCAGGAGGAGCGCCGCGACGGAGGAGTCCACGCCCCCCGACAGGGCGACGACGACGGTCTTGGGCATGGGATCAGGCGAGCTCTTCGGTGACGATGAGCATGAGGGTGGTGGAGCCCACTCGAAACTCGCTGTTGGGCTCGAGCTCCTGGGCCACCACGTGCTGCTCGTTCATGTAGGTGCCGTTGGTGCTCTTGAGGTCCCTCAGGATGATCGTGGACCCCTTCACCTCGATCTGGGCGTGGCGCCGGGAGACCTCGCCGTCGTCGAGGCAGACGTCGGAGTCCGTCCGGCCGATGACCGTCACGGGGCGGGAGATGGGGAAGATCCCCCCCTGGTTGGGCCCCTGGAGGACGGCGAGGGAGAGCCGCTTGCCAGGGGGCATGGCAAGAAGGTGCGCGTCGGGGACCGAGATCCCCGAGGAGGTGGCGGTCACCTTCTGGAGCTTCTGGGTCTCGGGCTTCACCTCGGCGGCCGGATCGGCGCGCTCGCGCTCGACGGGCATGAGCGTCTGGCAGGAGGGACACTTGACAGTGATACGGTCCCGGCCCTGGAAGTGCTTCTCCTCCAGCTTGTAACGCTTCGCGCAACCGGGGCACTGGGCGATCACGGGGCTGCCTCCGCGGGTAGTGTAGGTCCCGGGGCCGGGGGTGTCAACGCCCTCAGGTAGGCGTCTTCTTGCCCCACTTCCAGAACTGCCACCAGTGGCCGCCCTTCTGCTTGGGCTGGACGAGCGGCCCTTCGGGAACCGCCTTCTTGTCCTGTCGCTCGGTCTCCTTGGCGTCGCGGCGGCCGATCTGGTCCAGTCGGCGCCGTGCCTCCTTGGCCAGCTGGGCGGACCCCTGTTCCTGGACGATGCGGGTGAAGTAGAGCCGCGCCTCCTCGTCCTGGCCGTCGCGGGAGAGGGCCTCGCCCAGACGGAAATAGACCAGCGGCATGTTCCAGTAGCCCGGGTACTTGTCCACCACGGTGCGATAGCGGGCGATGGCGCCGCGGTAGCCGCCGGTCCTCAAGTAGTGGTCGCCCACCTTGATTTCGTGGGCCGCCAGGATGTCGTTCACCTGGGCGAGCTTCTTCTTGGAGTCCTCCACGTAGGTGCTGCTGGGATAGTTGTCCACGAGGCTCCGGAACGCCTCCTGGGCGCGCACGGCGGGCGTGGTGTCGCGGTCGGGGGTCTCCACCTCCTCGAGGTAGCACAGCGCGATCCGGTACTGGCAGAACGGGGCCTCGGGGTGGGTGGGGTGGAAGGAGAGGAAGGTCTGATAGCGGGAAATGGCCTCTGCGTAAGCTTCGATGTTGTGCTCCCGGTAGTAGCTGTCCGCCGTGGCGAGCGCGGCCCGGTCCTTGTACTCGCCGGCGTCCTCGCGCAGGATGATCTGGTCGAAGTACTTCCGGGAGGTGGCAGTGTGGCCCTTCTTGAGGGCCGCGTCGCCTCGGGCCCAGAGCTGCTCCACCGTGAGGATCTCGGTGGGACCCTTGGCCTTGGGCCCCTTGTTGTGGTGGCATGCGGCGCTCCCCAGCAGGAGCAGGGAGAGGCCGAGGGCCAGAGCGGCATTACGCTTCGGCAAGGTCGCCTCCTATGGTGCGAAGAATGTCGGGGGGAAGACGCCGGGGCCGGCCGTCGAGGCCGGTGGCGGCGTGGTGGGTCCGGCCGCGGCAGAGGAGCGCCTCCTCGCCGTCGCGCCGGACCTCGTAGGCGAAGCTGAACCGCACGGCGGAGGCCGCCTCGAGCCGGGCGGACACGCGCAGCACGTCGTCGTAGAGGGCGGGGCGCAGGTACTCGAGCTCCACCTTGAGCACGGGCATGCGGATTCCGAGGCCCTCCAGGTCGCGGTAGGAGAGGCCGCGCCGCCGCAGGTACTCGGTGCGGCCCACCTCGAGCCACGCGAGGTACGCGGAGTGGTGGACCACGCCCATCTGGTCGGTCTCCACGTAACGCACGCGGAGGCTGGTGACCGCCTCAGCCATGAAGCATCCCCGAAAGGCGCGCCGCCTCAGCGGCCGGGTCGGCGGCGCCGAAGAGGGCGGAGCCCGCCACGAGCCAGTCTGCGCCCGCCTCCAGGAGAGAGGGAAGCGTCTCGGCGCTCACCCCGCCGTCCACCTCGATGGCGAAGGAGAGGCCGCGGGCCTCGCGAGCGGCTCTCAGCCGGCGCACCTTCTCCAGGGCCGCGGGGATGAACCGCTGCCCCCCGAAGCCGGGGTTCACGCTCATCACGAGGACGAAGTCCAGTTCGCCGAGGACCTCGTCCAGACTCGCCACGGGGGTCGCCGGATTGAGGGCGACGCCGGGGCGCATCCCCTCCTCGCGGATCCGCTGGAGGGTACGGTGGAGATGGGGACAGGCCTCCTGGTGGACCGAAAGACAGGCGGCGCCGGCCCTGGCGAAATCGCCCAGGTAGCGGTCCGGCGACTCGATCATCAAGTGGCAGTCCAGCGGCAGGTCCGTGGCCCGCTTGAGGCAGGCGACCACCGGTGGCCCCAGGGTGATGTTGGGGACGAAGTGGCCGTCCATCACGTCCACGTGGAGCAGCCCGCTGTAGGGCGCCACCGCGCGCACCGAGGCGGCGAGCGCCGCGAAGTCGGCGGAGAGGATGGAAGGCGCCAGCAGGCGCCCGGAATCCCGACTCATGGGCCGTTCACCATCAGTTGCACGATCTGGGCCCGTTCGAGGGGGTACCCGGGCCGGGGGGACTGGGCCACCACGGTGCCGGGTTCGCCGCCGCCGGCCTGGATGCGGGTGGGGCCCGCCTGGATGCCGTAGGCTCCGAGGGTGCGCTGGGCCTTTTCGAGTTTCTGGCCCGTAAGGTCGGGTGCCACGAAGGTGAAGAGGGGCGGTCCGGAACTGACCAGCAGCCCCACCTCCGCGTCCCTGGGCACGACGGTGCCGGGGGGCGGAGACTGGGCCACCACGGTCTGGGCGGGAAGCAGCGAGCGGACATAGGCGAGAGAGGCCACCTTGAGCCCCGCCTGGCGGGCGTGCACCTGGGCCTGGCTGGTGCTCACGCCGCGCCATTCGGGAACCGTGACGCTGTCCAGCCCCTTGCTGAGGACCACCTTCAGCGCTTGCCCCTTACGGGCGGCCATGCCCGCCTCGGGCGACTGGGAGACAACGCGGCCCTTGGGGACCGCCAGGTCGTAGCGCTCCAGCTGGACGGTGAAGACGAGTCCCTGTCCCTCGGCCTGGAACCGCGCCTGCTCCTCGGTGAAACCGACCACGGCCGGAACCGTGACCCCCGAGCTGCTGGAGGAGAACCGCAGCACGAGCATGAGGCCGCCGAAGGCGCCCGCGCCGAACAGGACCAGATAGAGGAACCACCGCACCGGCCGCAACCCACGCTCCTTAAGCAACCCAGAATACCACATCCCCCGCCGGCGGTTGCCGGGGGCCCCGCTTCTCGGATAGACTCCTCGCGGAGTGGACCATGTGGTTCCGGCGCAAAAAAAAGCCCGAAGCGGTCGCGGCGGACGAGCGCGCCGTCCACGTCCCGAAGGGGATGTGGGTCAAGTGCGACTCCTGCGGACAGATCATGTTCGCCCAGACCGTGGCCGACAACGCCGAGGTCTGCCCCAAGTGCGGCTACCACTTCCGCATCTCGGCGCGCCGCCGGCTCGAGTCACTCTTCGACAACGGCTCCTACCAGGAGTTCGACGCGGAGGTAGCTCCCACCGACCCGCTGGGATTCAAGGACCAGAAGAGGTACAAGGACCGCATCGCCCAGTACCAGGCCGCCACGGGCGAGAAGGACGCGGTCGTCAACGCCGCCGGCACCCTGGGCGGCATCCCCGTGATCATCAGCTGCATGGAGTACGCCTACATGGGCGGCTCCATGGGGAGCGTGGTCGGGGAGAAGATCACCCGCGCCGCCGAGCGCGCCCTCGCCGAGAAGGCGCCGCTGATCGTGGTGGCCTGCTCGGGCGGGGCCCGGATGCAGGAGTCGGTCTTTTCGCTCATGCAGATGGCCAAGATCTCGGCCGCCCTGGCCCGCCTCCAGGAAGCCCGCCTTCCGTACATCTCGGTGATGACCGACCCCACCACCGGCGGGGTGACCGCCTCCTTCGCCATGCTGGGGGACGTGAACATCGCCGAGCCCAAGGCCCTCATCGGCTTCGCCGGTCCTCGGGTCATCGAGCAGACCATCCGCCAGAAGCTGCCCGAGGGGTTCCAGCGTGCGGAGTTCCTGCTCGAAAAGGGGATGGTAGACCTCGTGGTGCACAGGACCCAGATGCGCCGGACCCTCGCCGAGCTGCTCGCCATCTTCACCGGGGCCCCGCCGCCCCCTCCCTGATGGACTACGCCGAAACCCTGGCCTGGCTCGACGCCCTCGCGACGCTGGGCGTGAAGGCGGGGCTCGACCACACCCGCGCCCTCGCGGCCCGCCTCGGCTCGCCCCAGAGGCGCTTTCCGTCGGTCCTCGTGGCGGGCACCAACGGCAAGGGCTCCACCTGCGCCGTCCTCGAAGCGGCCTTGCGGGCGGCGGGCGTGCGCACGGGCTTCTACTCCTCCCCGCACCTCGTGGACGTCCGGGAGCGGGTCCGGGTCGCCGGGGCGCTCGTTCCC
>JAKAIJ010000014.1 GCA_021814355.1 Acidobacteriota bacterium | reverse complement strand
CCGAACTGGAAGGCGACGGAACTATTTGTGTTGCAGAACTTGCTCAAGACAGGCCTTAACTCCGCGCCCGCGCGCGGAGCCGGAGGAGGCCGTCCCAGAACCGTCCGTATCCCGGGCTTCGCTCCAGGTGCACGCGGAGGAGGCGCCCGAAAAGGGCCGAGAGACGGTAGCGCGCGGAGAACGGGTACCGGAGGTCCAGCCCCAGGGCGTAGAGCTCCCCAAGCGCCCGCCGCGATTCGGGACCCCGCGCCCGCAGGAGGTCGCGGCAGCGCCGGATCCAGAACTCGTTGATCGAGGCCTCCGTGTACCGCTTCGCCGTGCGCTCGACGGTGCGCACCTCCGCCCGCGTGAGCGAGGGGCACGCGCGGGCCTTCGCGGAGACGTACCGGCGGAAGTCGCCGAAGGAGCGGATGTTCCCCACGGCGTTGGCGGCGGAGTGGCTCTCGGCGTCCGGGTGCATCCGGACGAAGGCGGTGGCTTCGGCGTTGCAGTGCAGCCCCCGGCGGAGGGCGAGGGCGAAGATCAGCGCGTCGTCCGAGGCCATGCCGGTCGCGAGGGGGGGATATCCGCCGATCGCCTCGTACGCCTTCCGGGAGAAGAAGACGCCGGCGAGAAAGGCCTGCCGGCGGAACTGCGATCGGCTGACCAGGTAGTCGGTGGCGGAGGCGGGCCCGGGCGGGACGGGGGACTCGGAGAGGGGCTCCCCCGCCGGGCCGATCAACACCCGCCGGCCCTCCACGACGTCGAGATCGGCGTGCTTCTCCACGTGGCCCAGCATGGAGCGGATGAAGCCGCGGTCGAGGAGGTCGTCGTCGGGGAGGATGGTGCACCAGGCGACGCTCTCCGAGAAGAGCCCCATCCCCTTCCGGATGCTGCCGATCAGCCCCAGGTTCTCCGGGTTCCGGACGTAGCGGACGCGCGGGTCCCCGGCGGCGACGGCCAGCTCCTCGGCGCCGCGGGTCTCCCCGTTGTCTAGGACGAGGATCTCGGTTTCGGCCCAGGTCTGCTCCCGGGCGCTGCGAAGCGCCTGCTCGAAGAACGCGACCCGGTCGCAGGTCGGCACCAGCACGCCGGCGCGCGCCGCGCGGGCGGGCGGCTCCACGGCGGGAGTGCGCCCCCCGGACCGCGTGCCGGAGAGGGCGTAGGCGTCTTGCACGGCCTTAGGGAGCGGTCCCGGGGTCCGGGTTGACCCGTTCGAAGACATCGAGGATGTTCTCGTGGCGCGGCTCGGTCTCGCGCAGTTCCAACTGGGGGGTTTTTCCGGTCCAGACCAGGAAGAGGGCGGTGAGCCGCTCGCGGATGCGGCCCGGGACGAGGCGGCCCGCGGCGGAGGCCGCCCGGAGGGGAGCCAGGTACAGGAGGCGCTCCCAAAGCGCAAGCTTGCCCCGGAGGGCGTCGAACTCCTCGAGGGCCCCGGCGAGCCTCGGGTCCCGGCAGCGGAGGGCCATGCGGTACCTCCCATAGACGTGCAGAACCTGGAGGTAGCGGTACCGGTTGTAGCCGACGCGCAACCGCAGCTCGGCCCCGTAGTTCGCCCGGATGGTCTCCATGGCGACCAGCCACGCCGTTTTGTCGGCGAGGCCGGGCAGGATGACGTGCGAGAGCCGCCTCACCGCCTGGGCGTCGGGGAGGTTGTCGAGGAACTCCACCCCCTTCTTCTCCTGGTCGTTGAAGTAGTAGTAGCCGAACGACTTCGGGCTGATCCCCACGACCACCAGGGGGACGGCGCTCACCACGATGGAGCGGGCCTTGAGCATGAGGACGTTGGTGGCGTAAAAGTCCGGGTACGGCGACTGGTAGAACGGTCCCGCCCCCCGCAGGCTCTCCACGAACCGCCGGCTCACGATGGCGTGCTGCATGTTGAAGGTGTAGCGCATCTCGAAGTTCATGGCCGCGCGGGCGAGCCGGCGCGCCGCGCGGGGCTCCAGGAGGAACGAGGGCAGTGCGCCCCGGAAGAAGGGGGCGTAGCCGTAGGGCTGCAGGAAGCCGTTGGGCAGGCCCGGCATGACCCCGGGGTAGGCGTAGAGCAGGGCGTTCGTGTAGATGCAGTCGGGCTCGCGGTACTGTTCCACCAGCGCCCTCGCCCGCCGGAGGCAGCCCTTCAGGAGGCCGTCGTCGTCGCCCAGCATGAGGAGGTAGTCGCCCGTGCTGTGCTCCAGGGCGCGGTTCCAGTTGTCCGTGACGGGCAGGGACCGATCGGTCCGGACGTACCGGACCCGCGGGTCGCCCAGCGCGCGGACGTAGCCCGCCACGTCCTGCTCGGAGGCGTTGTCGGAGACGACGATCTCCCATCCTTCGTCGTCCTGCCGGCGCACCGTCTCGACGGCGTACTTCAGGAGCTCGAGGCGGTTCCGCGTGGGCAGCAGCACGGAGAACTTCATCCCCTCACGCGTCCTTTCTGAACACGACGGTGTAGGCGCTTCCCCTCCGGTCGTTCCGCTCCAGCGGCGCCATGACGCGGGAGAGGAGGGCGCCCACGCGCAGCAGCGCGCCCCGGAGCGCGCGGCCGCGCGCGAAGTTCGCCAGCGACATCTGCCACCCGAACTGGTTCCAGCCCACGCCCCCGGGGTCGGTCATGGTCACGGCGGCGACGGAGAACCCGCACCCCGTAAGGTGCGAGGCGAGAAGGCGGACGGGGATCAGGGCAACGTGGCGCGGCGCGTCCACGTGGGTCCACCGCCGCCCGAGGAGGCGGAACTGCAGGGCCTCCGGGTTGGGGGCGGCCAGGACCAGGATCCCGCCGGGCTTCACCTTCCGCGCGAGCGCGGCGAGCACGGGGCCGAAGTCGGGGAGGTGCTCGATCACGTGCCACAGCGCCACGACGTCGTAGGGCGCCCGGTCCTCGACGGCACGCGCCGCGTCGTCGCTGTGGATGGCCGTGACGCCCGCGACCTCGCGCAGGAAGCCGCAGCACCGGGCGTCCATCTCGACGACCTCGACCTCGAAGCCGGAGCGCTTCGCCAGGTAGGCGAAGTTCCCGAAGGCCGGTCCCACCTCGAGGAGCCTGCCGCTCCGGACGAACGGCGTGATGAGGTCGAGCTTGAAGCGCTCGTTCGTGGACGCCGTCTCGAGCTCCGCCAGCGATCCGGGAACGGGATAGTAGTCGGGCGGATAGTAGTCGCCCAGGTTCTCCGGGACCGGGCGCAGAAAGACGAGGCCGCACCCCGGGCAGCGGTGGTAGGCGAACCGCGCCTCCGTGATGCGCCGGTTCCAATCCTTCGCGAGGAACAGCGGTTTGGATTTTCGCCCGCAGTGCAGGCAGGGTTCCGTCACGGCGCGCTCCGGGGGAGATTCCGCGGACCGGCCGCGGCGGGCGGGACGGGGCTCACCGCGCCCCCCGCTCCCGCCACCAGGCGATGGTCTCCGCAAGGCCGCTCTCGAGCGTGCGGGCGGGGCGCCACCCCACCTCGCCCGAGAGGCGCGCCGTGTCGGCCGCGAGGAGGGGCGGGTCATCCGGCCGGTCGGGCCTCGCCCCCATGCGCAGGAGGTCGGGCCGCCCCACCTGCCGCGCGATCTCGGCGGCGGCGTCCCTCAAGGCGACGGGCCGGCCCGAGCCGACGTTCACGGGGCCCTCCACCGCGCCGTCGAGGAGGGCCGCGAAGGCCTCGCCCGCGTCCCCGACGTAGACCAGGTCGCGCACCTGGGTCCCCGACGTGCACTCGGCGGGCTCCCCGCGCAGGAGCCGGCGCACCACGTGGGGCACGAAGCGGTCGGGGTGCTCGTGCGGGCCGAAGGGGAAGAAGACCCGCCCCCAGGCCTGGCTCAGCCCCCGGAGGCGGGCGAAGGACTCCTGGAGCCGGCGCAGGGCGTCCTTGCAGGCGCCGTAGGGCGTGGCGGGCTTCAGCGGCGTCTCCCGCTCCGAACAGGTTTGCGCCACAGACCAGTCGTACTCGGCGCAGCTCCCCGCCGAGACGACGCGCTCCCCGCCGCGGCGCGCGAAGGCCTCCAGCAGCCCCAGGCTCGCGGCCACCCATCGGAAATTCTCGGGGGAGGTCCAGAACCGCCCGTGGACCGTGTACCAGGCCAGGTGGAGCAGGTGGGTCGGCCGCACCTCAACGCAGAGCGCCTCCGCGGCGGCGGGGTCCAGGAGGTCCGCGCGGTGCCAGAACACCGCGGGCTGGCCGCCCGGGGGCTCGCCGGGGATGACCGCGTGGACCCCAACCCTGTTTGCAACCCCGCTTGGGGTCAGGTCTTGCAATGACACATTGTTTCTCGGCTCGCCGCACGTGACCGCGTGAACTTCGAACCCGCGCTGCGCGAGCGGCGCCGCCGTCTGGCGGCCCAGGAAGCCGGCGGCGCCCGTGACCAAGACGCGGCGCCCGCTCACGGCGCTCCCAGCAGGGGATAGGTCCGGTCGCGCTCGGAGATCACTCGCGCCCCGCAGTCGGGCCACGCGATCCCCAGCGCGGGGTCGTCCCAGCGGACGCCGCGCGCCGATTCAGGATGGTAGTCTCCCCCGATCTGGTAAAGGACGAGGGTGTCGTCGGCGAGGGTCTGGAAGCCGTGTGCGCAGGACTCGGGGACGTAGAGGGCCCGAAGACTCCCGCCGGAGAGCTCCACGCCGTGCCACCGCCGGAAGGTGGGCGAACCGGGGCGCAGGTCCGCCACCACGTCCCACATCCGCCCGCGCACGCAGGTGACCAGCTTGGTTTCCAGGTGGGGCGCAGCCTGGTAGTGCATCCCCCGCAGCGTGCCGCTCGCCGGGTTGTGGGAGAAGCTGACCTGGGCGAGCGCGGCGCACAGGCCCCGCTCGCCGAACTCACGGGCGCACCAGGAGCGGGCGAAAAAACCGCGCTCGTCCTCGTGGCGCTCCAGCTCCACGAGGTAGGCCCCTCTCACGGGCAGCTCGGTGAAGATCACGGCCGGTATTCCTTAGGGCCTATCCGGAAATAGGGCGCGGCCGCGCGCGCGGCGCCTCCCGAGCAGGGCGAGGCGGCCGACCGAAGGCAGGCTGTGGGCTTGCCGCCTGTCGAGGGAGGCCAACAAAGCCATGCGACGGGAGCCGCCCGCGCCCGGAGGGACGGGGCCATCCGCGCGCCTGGCTGCGTCAGCTCGCTCGTCCGATGCTTCCAACATCGCCCTTCGCTCGCTTTCTGGCCATCCATTGCGGCTGGCCTCCGTCGCGACCATGCCTTATTTCCCGGATAGGCCCTCACACGATCTTCACTTCGGGTATCGGCACGATGAATTTGCCGCCCCGGCGGCGGTACTCCGCCTGCTGGGCGAGGATCTCGTCGGCGAAGTTCCAGGTGAGCAGCAGCGTGTAGTCGGGCATGGCCTCGGCCAGCCGTTCGGGCGCGACGACGGGCAGGTGGGTGCCCGGCGTGAACCGGCCCTGCTTGACCGTGGAGCGGTCCGCCACGAAGTCGAGGGTTTCGCGCCCGATCCCCGAGGTGTTGAGCAGGGTGCTCCCCTTGGCGGAGGCGCCGTAGGCCGCCACCCGCCTTCCCTCGGCCTTGAGCCGTCCCAGGAGGCCCCGCAGGCTCTCGCGCAGGGCGTTCACGCGGGCGCCGAAGCCCCGGTAGAAGGCGGGGTCCGCCACGCCCCACCGCCGCTCCTCCTCGAGCAGCGCCCTCACGGCGGGCGAGGGCTCCGCCGCTCCGCTCCTCGCCGCGAAGACCCGGAGCGAGCCCCCGTGGATGGCCAGCCGCTCCACGTCGCAGACCGTCATGCGGTGGCGGCGGAAGAGGGCGTCCAGGGCCGTGAGCGAGTAGTAGCAGAGGTGCTCGTGGTAGATAGTGTCGAACTCCACCCCGTCGAGCATGTCCTTGGCGTAGGGGGTCTCCACCACGACGCGGCCGTCGCCCTTGAGCAGGAGGGCGAACCCCTCCACGAAGCCGTTCAGGTCGGCCACGTGCGCGAGGACGTTGTTGGCGTGAATCACGTCGGCGGAGGTCCCCGCCGCCGCCAGCTCCCGCGCCACCTCCGTCCCGAAGAAGCGGCAGAGGGTCTCCACGCCCCTCTCCCGGGCCACCTTCGCGATGTTGGCGGCGGGCTCGATGCCCAGCACCGGAACCCCCGCCTCCCGGTAGAACCGGAGCAGGTAGCCGTCGTTGCTCGCCGCCTCCACGGCGAGGCTCCCCGGCCCCAGACCGCGCTCGGCGACGAGCCGTCCCACCAGGGCCTTCGCGTGGGCCACCATGGTGTCGGAGAAGGAGGAGAAGTAGAGGTACTCGCCGAAGAGCACCTCGGGCGGCACGGTCTCGGTGATCTGGAGCAGGGTGCAGGACTGGCAGAAGACCAGCTCCAGCGGGAAGCGGGGCTCGGGCTCCCGCGGCCGCTCCTGCTCGAGCAGGGCGTTGGCCAGGGGGGTCTCGCCCAGGTCCAGCACGGGCACGAGGCCCCCGCCGCCGCAGGAGCGGCAGGCCGCGATCCGGCTCACGCGCCCCCCCCGAGGAACTCCCGGTACCAGGCGATGGTCTTCTCCAGCCCCGATTCGAGGGTGAAGAGCGGCGCCCAGCCGAGCCGGTCCCGCGCCTTCGCGGCGTTCAGGCACTGGTGGCGGATCTCGTGGGAGGCCTCGTTGAGCACCTCGGGCTCCAGCCGGGAGCCCATGGCCGAGAGGATGATTTTCACCAGGTCGGCGACGGTCACCTGGATCTCGTTCGAGAAGTTGAACGCCTCGCCCTTCAAGGAGGGGTTTGCGGCCAGCTTCTCGGCGAGGAGCATGTAGGCGGCCGCTCCGTCCTCCACGTAGAAGTAGTCGCGCACGAACCGGCCGTCGGAGCGGATGACCGGCCGCTGCCCCCGGAGGACCGAGCGGACGGTGCCCGGGACGATGCGGTTCCAGTTGAGGTCCCCGCCGCCGTAGAAGTTGCCGCACCGGGTCACGGCCACCGGGAGGCCGTAGGTCGCCGCGTAGGCCTGGCCGATCAGGTCGGAGCAGGACTTGCTCACGTCGTAGGGGTGGCGGCCCTGGAGCGGCGTCGCCTCGTCGTAGGGCAGGGCCCCGTGGTCACCGTAGGCCTTGTCCGAGGAGGCGAGGACCACCTGCTTGACCCGCGGGCTGCGCCGGCACGCCTCGAGCAGGGCCCAGGTGCCCCGCACGTTGGAGTCGAAGGTGGAGGCGGGGTTCCGGTTGGCGATGGTCACGATGGTCTGGGCCGCCAGGTGGAGGACCGTGTCCACCTCGTACTCGCCCAGCGCCCGCTCCAGGGTCTCCTGGTCGCGCACGTCGCCGCGCACCACCCGGACCCGGTCCAGGAGCCCGCCGCGGACCAGCTCGGACTGGGGCACCCAGTCGCGAACGAGACAGACCACCTCGGCGCGCGCCTCCAGGAGGCGCCTCACCAGCCAGGAGCCCACCAGCCCCGAGGCGCCCGTCACCAGGGTGGGGCGGTCGAGCCAGAATCCGCTCATTCCCAGACCCTCCAGGGCGCGCGCCCGGAGGCCCAGAGGGCCTCCAGGTGCCGCTTCTCCCGCAGCGTGTCCATGCACTGCCAGAAGCCCTCGTGGCGGTAGGCCGCGAGCTGGCCGTCCGCGGCGAGCCGCTCGAGGGCGTCCGCCTCCAGGCTCGTCCGGTCGCCCTCCAGGTAGCGGAAGACCTGGGGCTCCAGGACCATGAACCCCCCGTTGATCCACCCCTCGCCGATCTGGGGCTTCTCGCTGAACTCCGCCACCCGGTCGCCGTCGAAGACGAGCCCGCCGAACCGGGACGGCGGCCGCACCGCCGTGAGGGTGGCGAGCAGGCCGTGGGACCGGTGGAAGCGCACGAGGGCCGGAAGGTCCACGTCGCTCACGCCGTCCCCGTAGGTGAGCAGGAAGGGGCCGTCCGTGAGCCACGGCTCCAGCCGCTTCACCCGCCCCCCCGTGTTGGTCTCTCCCCCGGTGTCCACGAGATGGACGATCCACTCCTCGGCGGCGGCGCCGTGGGAGGTGAACCGGCCCGTGGCCAGATCCACCGTGAGGCTGGCGTTCAAGTGCGCGTACTCCATGAAGTAGCGCTTCACCACGTCGCCCTTGTAGCCGAGGGCGATGCAGAACTCCTTGAAGCCGTGGCGGCTGTAGTGCTTGAGGATATGCCACAGGATGGGCCGCCCGCCGATCTCGACCATCGGCTTGGGCCTCAGCTCGGTCTCCTCGGCCAGGCGCGTGCCCAGCCCCCCGCGAGAACGACGACCTTCATCGGCGTCTCCCCTCTAGATATTATTTTACGGCAGAACGCGGGTTTTCCACTGGAGGAGGGGGCGGACGGAGCCGGGGACCGGGCCCGCGTAGTCGCCGCGCGCCGAGCCCCCCTCCGCGCTGTCCACCACCTGGAAAGCCACCGCGTCGCGCTCGAAGAAATGGACGTCCACCGGGTCCAGCGTGGAGAGGGCCGCGCCCACGATGACGCTCCCCTCGCCCAGGAAGTTCCCCGGCAGCCGCGCCGTGGAGACGTAGCGCCCGGGGGGCTTGGGCCGCCGGTGCCAGGCGGGGTCCACGTCAATGGAGACGAAGATGTAGGCGCCCTCCTCGTTGAAAAAGTGGTAGTTGGGCACGAGCACGCACCCTTCCCGCAGCACCTCGTACTCCATCTCGATGTCCACCGGCTTCCGGATGTCCGCCGCCTCCTTGACCTCGCCGCCGTCGGGGCGGACCCGCATGGCGCAGAGCCGCGCCACGGCGTCGCCGGGCGCCCGGGCCGGGTCGGGCCACTCCCTCGCGGCCACGGACCCCACGCCGGAGCGCAGGTAGGCCGAAACCACCTTGTGGGAAGGCCCGTCGGTGTGGACGGTGCCCGCGTCGAGCAGGATGGTGCGGGGGCAGAGCCGGGTCACCGCGGGCATGTTGTGGGAGACGAAGAGGACCGTGCGCCCGGCTTTCCCCACGTCCTGCATCTTGTTCAGGCACTTGCGCTGGAAGGAGGCGTCGCCCACGGCGAGCACCTCGTCCACCAGGAGGATCTCGGGCTCCAGGTGGGCCGCTACGGCGAAGGCCAGCCGCAGGTACATGCCGCTGGAGTAGTGCTTCACGGCCGTGTCCACGAAGCGCTCCACCTCCGCGAAGGCCACGATCTCGTCGAACTTGCGCAGGATCTCGGCGCGCTTCATCCCGAGGATGGCCCCGTTGAGGAAGATGTTCTCGCGGCCCGAGAGCTCGGGATGGAACCCCGTCCCCACTTCGAGCAGGCTGCCCACCCGGCCGTGGATTTCGGCGCGCCCCGAGGTGGGGTCGGTGATGCGCGAGAGGATCTTGAGCAGGGTGGATTTGCCGGCGCCGTTGCGGCCGATGATCCCCACCACCTCGCCGGCCTTCACCTCGAAGGAGACGCCGCTCAGGGCGGTCACCGTCTCGGGTTCCGGCCCGCGCCCGAAGGGCAGGCGCGCGAGCCCCGAGAGCGTCTCGCGGAGGGTCTTGTACTGGACCCGCTCCCCGAGGAGGAAGGTCTTGCGCAGCTCCTCGGCCCGGATGGCGATCTCGCCCATCACACCACGTCCGCGAAGGTGCGTTCCATGCGGCGGAAGTAGATCGCCCCCGTGACCAGCAGGAGGACGGTCACCGCCGCGCTGGCGGCGAAGACCGGCGGGGGACAGGCGGTGGAGCCGAGCAGCGCGTAGCGGAACCCCTCCACGGCGCCGGTCATGGGGTTCAGGCCGTAGAGCCAGGCCGGGAGGCCGCGCGCCTCGAGGGCCGTCGTGACCCCGCTCGCCGGGTAGATGACCGGCGAGAGGAACATCCAGGTCTGGACCACGAAGGGGATGACGAACCGCACGTCCCGGTACTCCACGTTGAGCGCCGAAAGCCACATCCCCACACCCAGCGCCACGGCGCAGGCGAGCAGGACCGCGAGCGGGGCGAAGAGGAGGGCCGGCGCCCCCGGCCAGACTCCGTACCACGCGAGCAGGCCGAAGAACACGAGCGCCGCGAGGGCCAGGTCGGGCAGGCCCGCCAGGATCGAGGCGGCGGGGATGATGATCCGCGGGAAGTACACCTTCTTGATGAGGTTGGAGGAGCCCACGAGGCTGTTGGTGGACTGGGAGAGCCCCTGCGAGAAGAAGGTCCACGGGAGCAGCCCCGCCAGCGAGAAGAGGGGGTAGGGCAGGCCGTCCGACCCCACCTTGGCCAGCCGGTCGAAGAAGAGGGTGAAGACCGCCATCGTGAAGAGGGGTTGCAGGAGCGCCCAGGCCACGCCGAAGGCGGTCTGCTTGTAGCGCACCTTCACGTCGCGCCAGACGAGGAAGTAGAGGAGCTCCCGGTACTCCCAGAGCTCCCGCAGGCGCAGGGAGAGGGCGCGCCGCGAGGGGGCGATGACGAAGAGGGGGGGCGTCGGCGGGGGAGGCACGGTCAAGGGTTTCGAGGGCTCGTCGTCTGGAGCGGACGGTCCGGGGCGGAACAGCGGGCTCCTCCCCGCGCAGGGAGGGGCCTGGGGGTTTTCGGAGGGGCGGGCCGGGTCAGGCGCCGCCCTTGGCGGGTTCGCCCGGCTGCGCCGCGGGGCTCGCCGCCTGGGTCTCCGGCGTGGCGGACGGCTGGGGCGCCGCAGGCGCCTTGTGGTCCTTGATGTTGAAGCCGGAGATCTGACCCTGGTTGTTCACCGCGACGTGAAGGTCCACAAGCCCCTTCTCGAACTTGCAGACCTGGACCACCACGCTGAAGCCCTCCTTGGAGGTCACGTCGCTCTTCTTGAATTCCACGAACCCGCCGGCCTTTCCCGTGAGCTGGGACCAGACCGACTTCAGCTTCTCGGGGCTTACCTGGAACCCGAGGGTCGAATCGAGCTGGGTGTAGGCCTTCTGGTAGTCGCCCCGGCTCAGGGCGGAGATGAAGTCGTTGGCCTTGCCCACGGCGAAATCGGCCTGGGCGAGGGCAGGCAGGCCGGCGAGAACGACGGCGGCGGCGGCGATGGTCCGGCAGAGGGTGGTACGAAGGGTCATGACGGTCTCCTTACGGCTCCTGTACGGCTCTTGTGGAGCCCCTTTCGCCCGCCGTCCGTCCCCAAACCGGAGGGACCCCGTCACGGGTCCTAGGAATATACGGCAGGAAAGCCCCCCTGTCAAACCCGTTCCGGCCCGCCTCGCCTCTTCTCGACGAACCGGTCTAATATGTTGATATAAGGGAGGATAGAGGGAATGTAGTGGGCCTCGTGCCGGCCGTGGGGAGCCTTTCCGCTCTGCCCCCAGACCACGGCGTTGCCGCCGGGCGCGAACCGGGCCGAGGTTCCGGCCAGCTTCCGGCCCACCCTCGCGGGGGCGCCGGAGACCGCCTCGACGGCGCCAAGCAGCCGGAGGAGGTGCGGGTTCCCGGGAGGGCAGGCCACCCCCGCCTCCATCACCTCGGGGGTCATCTCGAGCCCCGCCCCGGCCACCGCTTCCTCGAGGGCCCCGAGCAACCCGGGGACGTCCTCCTCGGGGATGGGCCGGATCTCCAGCCCCAGCACCCCTTCGGCGGCGGTGACATTGTAGACCCCGTTCTCGCCCACATTCAGGAAGGGAAACCGGAGGCCGGTCTGCCAGCCGTCCGCCGCCTCCAGCGTGAGCCGCCCGGCCAAAAGTCCGCCCAAGGAGGCGCGGGCGTGAAGGAGCCGGTCGAGGAGGTCCCGGGAAGGGCCCGCCATTCCCGTGTGGGCGCGCTCGCCCCGGGCCGTGATGCGCAGCCGCAGGACGCCCCGGTTCGCGGTGCACACCTCGCCGTAGCGCTCGTCCCCCCGCTCGCCCGTCCGCTCGCCCAGGACCATGAACTGGGGGGACCAGCCCCGGTCCCGGGAGAGCTCCTTCAGGACGTGGGGGGTGCCGAAGGGGCGGGCCTCGCCGTTCTCCTCGTTTCCCACCAGCAGGAGGTTCGCCGCCGGGTAGGGCGGTCCGGCCAGAAGCGCCCGGCGCATCCAGACGCAATAGGAGGCCACCACCGTCTTCATGTCCGCGGCGCCCCGTCCCCAGAGGTAGTCGCCCTCCACCCGCGGCTCGAACTGGGTGTCGTTGGGGTCGGGCTCCACCACGTCGAAGTGGCCGCCCAGGGTCACGGGGGCCAGGAGCCCGCCCGGGAACCCCGCCAGGACCGCGGGGTAGTCTCCGCCCGAAAAGAGGCGCACCTCGGCCCCGGCGTCGCGCAGGTATCCCGCGAGAAAAGCGGCGCAGCGGGCCACCTCGTCCGGCCGCTCCCTCGCGCAGTTGGTGACCGAGGGGATCCGGACCAGGGCCGAGGCGAGCGAGACCACCTCGGCCGTCAGGTCGCCCGCGGCCTCCACCTTCGGCGGCGCGGGGGGCGCCACCCGGTAGACCAGGGCGGGGTCCGAGAGCGCCTGGGCCTCCAGGTGGCCCAGCAGTTCGCCGAGCTTGGCCGACTCGTCGCCGAGCTCCCGCAGGCGCCCCGGGATGGAGGCCAGCTCCTCCCGCAGGGCCGCCTCGCGGCGCGCGATCCAGGAGCAAAGCAGCTCCGGAGGGACCTCGGGCTCGGAGGCGTCCGTCCCCAGCTCGGCGCGGAACCAGGCCCGCGCCTCCTCGGCCGGGTTGGGCCCCCCGCCGGCCATGGCCCGCAGGGGCTCCAGCGCGGCGTCGTACCCGAGGGCCCGGGAGAGCGGGTCCAGCTCTTCGAGGGTGCGGGCCAGAAACCCCCGAAGGGGGACCGGATGGCCCGCGAAGGGGTGCTCGATCCCGGCCCGCAGGCCGTCCCGCGCCGCCGCCGCCTCGTTGCGCCGCGCCCGGGCCACGTCCTTTGCGTCGTAGGCGTAGGAGGCGCCGTAGGCCTCCTCGGCGTAGACCCGGAGCAGCAGCAGCTCCTTGAAGGCCACCTTGGCGAGGCAGAGGCCGAGGGAGTCGCCTCCCTCGTCGGTGCGCACCTCCACGCGGCTCATGGGGAGGTCCACCCGGGCGCAGAGGTTCTCCACGACCAGCGCGCGCTCCACCTCCTCGAGGCCGGCGTGCTCCCCCGCCGTGTAGAGCCCGCGCCGGTAGAGTTCGCGGAGCTGCTCGCTGGTGGCGGAGATGTTGCGGTTCACCGGGTCCACGTCGGAGCGGGCGCGCACCGGCGTCCAGTTGTTGGCCCCGAAGCGGACCCCCCGGCGGACCAGGTCGTAGGAGATGCGCAGGTAGTCGGCGTGGCTCGCGTAGAGGCAGGGCGCGTCGAGGGCCGGCGGGTTGGGGAAGGTGAGGAGCCGGTTGCTGTCCGCGCCGGTCAGGACGACGCGGGAGGCCCCCTCCTCGCCGCGGCACGCCAGGGGCGTGGAGGCGGAGACCGCGATGAAGAGCGGACAGAAGGGCCGCAGGAGCCGGGTCGCCCGGATCACCGCGTCGTTCCGGAACTCCGCCAGGCTCCGGCCCTCCCTCCGGTGGCGCGGAAGGTGGAAGAAGTCCCAGGAGAGCAGCGCCTCGGGGTAGGAGTGGTTGGTGTGGATACCCGCGGTGGCGAGCGACGCGCCGAATAGTTCGGTGCAGCGGGCCAGGTAGCGCTTCTTCGCGAGGCTCCAGCCGTCGGGGATGCTCTCCCCGGAGGGCGCCACGGGGTAGAGCAGGTTCCCGTGGAGGGCGTAGAACCGCTCGCCGAAGGCCAGCGAGGCGCCGCCCAAGGCGTTGCCCACCAGGGCCTCGAGAACCCGCGCCTCGAGGGCCGTCCCCAGCGGCGAGTAGTAGGGCCGGGTGGCGGCCTCCACCATCCAATGGAAGACCTCCAGCTGGACGCGGTCCTTGGCCCAGGAGGGGACGTGGCGCTCCACCAGGTAGTCGGCGAAGGAGCGCCGCTCGGGGCCGAAGCCCACGCGCTCCACGGGCCGCAGCCGCTCGTCCAGGACGTTGAACTCCAGCTCGACGCCGCTGGTGCCGCGGGCGAAGTCGCCCTCCGCGCTGGAAGCCAGCGCCAGCTGCACCTTCTCGGCGAACCTCCCCCAATCGGCGGATTTCATGGACGGCTTTTCATGGCGACTCGCCTATGCCTTTGACGGGTGGATTCGGCCCGGATTATCCGAGGGGCGATGCCCTGCCCGCAGCGTGGCGAGGCTGGTCAAACGTCGTAATTTCCAACTCGCCACGATCTGCTAACTGGGCCCGGCGCGGCACGATTCCGTTTCTGGCGAGCGCCCCACGGCGCAGCCCCTTTGGCTGTTTGGTGCGGGCTTAACCACACCCCACCCGGCGTGAAGCGCAAAGCGGGCTAAAACAGAAGAACTCCGGCGAAGGAGGAACAAAGAACGCTCCGGCCACCACGCTTGCCTCCGGGTAAGCAGGGATAGCCCTACCCCTTGACACCCCCGCCTCTATTGGCTGTTAGGCCTCATTGTGGCTCGTTGCCAGGGCAAGTCATATAGAAGCTCTGAACCCTAGCATGCTTCATGAACTCGTTACGTGACTCATTATCCGAAGCCCATGTAGGCACGGCAACCCAGCCAGAGGACAAGCGCACTCTGAGATCCATGACAGTGTCGCCGATGGTCACCGCGCCGGGCAAGTTGGCGACAGCCTGTAACGGTGAGCCTACAGACACGCCTTCGGGGGTTACGAACTGGGGGTCGCTCGTAAACATCTCGATGATCGCCATGGACTCGTCAGTGACCGCGTCTATTGCGATGCCGGAACAGTTGATTGGATAGCTTGGGTAGGTGCTGGCTTGCCCATTCTGCGCAAGTCCACCTGTCACTATGTAACTTGCGGTATCTCGGTACGCAATCAACTTCTCGCAAACATGCGGACAGGTCTGCTTTCGTAGTGGATCTGAGTCTCTGTACTTCGCTATGCACGACATAACGAGTGCTGATATGTTGAGCAGGGCGAAAATGACGAGCAATCGGATGACACGCTCAGTCATCTATGAGGCCTACGCTCCGCGTTTAGCGGCGCACGAAACGCGTAGCGCGAGTGCGTCCGAGTGGAACGCGTTCTTGTGCGGCACTGCTTGATCTTGCACTAGGTTACCGCCATCTACCGGCCTTTGAAGAAGTCTTGAGCCTATTCGTTAGCCCGCTGTGCCGCCGTCGCTACGTGAGTGAGCCTTTGTCGCGGCGTCTAGCCGGGGCGATAATTCATTCTTAAGCCACTCTAAGAATTCATAGTCAGCTTCCCGGTACGGGCGTAACTTTGTCGGGTGACCGGGGATTCGGCGCAGCTCGTTGAAATCCTCCATCCATTGAAGGTAGTACTTCTTGCCCTTTTGCTCGTCAGGCATTTGAATGTTGAAGACGCCTTCAAAGTGTGGCCAGTTGTTGGGCTGACGAACAATGTCGCGTAGATCAAGGAGCTCAAGATAGGCAAACACGTTTAGTCGTTTCTCCGGAGCGCTTTGCTGGCGCTTCATGTAGGCCTCAGTCTTCGCCTTGGCATTGGTTATACCTTGTTCCCAATAAGCTTCTTCTCCGCCCGCGCTTCGTTTCGTTCCATAGACTCGTACAAGCGTCTCATACACGTGATCCGCAATGCGCTTGGCAAGCCTGTTCACACCGATATTGGCGGTCTCATAACGCTCATCGTTCTTGGCAGTCATGTGCTCTTTAAACTCATCCGATCCAAAACCCTCTTCAACTGACGCAATGAGCTCACAGAGATTGTAGAAATAATCCTTCACACCCCCTTCGCCAAACTTTCTGCCAAATGTCTCTTGCACATCGTCGTCGGGCGCGTCCTTGATAAACCTCCGGACGGGCTCCAGAGACCGTCGGATCTTCTCAAGAATTGCATCCTCTGGCGCAGTCTCCGAATTGAAGCCTTTGGAGCGGTCCAGATGCTTCAGTAACTCAGCCAACAATTGGAGGTGTGCCCGAATCCCTGGATTCGTCGCTACATAACCTGCGCGGCCGAGCTCCCATCGAGATTCATTCGCAGTTCGAATAAGCTCAAGATATCCGTTCAATACTCGCTTTGCGCGCTTAATCGTCGCCTCGTCGGTTGCCGCGGAGAGCGGGCCGGGCACATAGGCGTTATTAAGCAAACGGCCAATGAGCCGCGAACGGTCCACACCCTTCACAACCTCCGGAATGGTTAGGCTTTGGGACTCTTGCGCCGCCACGCCCTCAATCACGAACCGCTGACCGAGGGGTCCAGCCGGATCGGCAGCGAGAGTTTTAACGAGTGCAGATGTGAGCGCTGCAAGTCGATCCTTGACATCATCCGCGCCCCAGTTCAAGTCTGCTTGGAGGGCCACGAGGATTGCCTTGGGCACGCTCTTCTGTTCATGGTTTATCGTGATGAACAATTCCGCCTCCGTGCGAGTAGGGAGTTTCTCAAACGCCACAACGAACAAACTTTGATCCCAATGCGCCTTGTCGAGAAACGAATACCCGTACAAACGGTGTTGCCCATCGATGATCCACGCTGACTTGTACTTACACGGAAGCGTTAGCCATCCGAATCGAACGGTCTCTTCTTCGTTCCGCTTATTGGAAATGAAATCGAAATGGCATTCCTCCGAGAAGTTCACAAGTAAGTTCGTTGGGAAAAAGCCGCCTTTTGTAATGAACTCCCCGATCTGTTTTAGACGCTTGTTCTTGATCATACGTTGATAAGCAGGTCGGCCATCTGGATGATTCAGCGCAAGGTGATTCACAAAGCTGATCTTTAGTAAATGTCGCGGCGTTGTTACAAATGCGTAGTACTTTGTCCCGCCCATTTTCCCGCGCACGGCGGGAACCCTTACGTTTTCCAATTCAGGAATCTTCTGGCCTTCCAAGAATTCCGCCATTAACTGGAATCTACCGGCCGGCCCCAGATGACTGATGAAAGCGTCGTAGTACTGCAGTTCGTTTTCCGTAATTACGTGAACTTTAATCTCGTTTGCCCGAGCTAAATCAGGTTCAGACCAAATAACATTCCTTGTGACGTAAATCCAGATGATCTTCGGACGAAAGGCCGTACCGTAGAACGTCTTGATTGCGGTCGCCATCGCGCTCTTGAATGCCTTCGTCTCTGCGAGATCCTTCTGTAGGGATCGTCGCCCGCGAGTTTCGCGAGACTTACATTCAATGACCAAAACGGTCTCGTCGTCTCGCGCAAAAACATCGACCTGCTTCCGGTCAATCGTGCCGTCCTCACGTTCGAAGGGTACTTTCAACGCGTCCTTGTTCATCTGGAAGTAGCCGGCGCGGCGGAACAGACACCAAACGTCATCCTCTAATTGAACGTCGTGCTTCTTCGCTCGCCGCACCTTGATCTTTCTCTTGTACCGCTTGACTTCTTCCCAATTCTTGTTCTTGTACGCGTCGAGATCTGAAATGGCAATCTTTTCGAACTCGTCTGAGTCGTTGCGCCTATTGAATTCGGCGCGAAGGGCCTTCTCCTCGCTGAGGAGATTCTCGTTCATCAACAGAAATGCATCCTCTTGAGTGAGGACTTTGCGGTCTGCAGCCAATGGCGTACCTACGTCGAATAGTTGCGGATCAAGAGTTCCTCCGTCCTGCCTCGACCATGAGCCTCGCCGGAGATCACACTGAATCGTCTCAAGGTTTTTTGGGGAAATCCTTTATAGAGATCCGCAATACTGCGGTGCTTCGCATTAGTAAGGGCAAACAAGCATCCGCGATCGTGTGCGCGTCGCAGGGCGTCTCTCAATCGAAGTTGGTCCGCCCAGGAGAAGATACGATGGTTGTACTTAAGGAAACCGTTGTGGTTATGTTTCGCAGTATAGGGTGGATCGGCGAAGATAAAATCCCCTTCGGAGGCAGAATCTATCGCCCCCTCAAAGTCGCACGCTCTCAGCACCACGTTTCTGAGTTTCTTCGACAATTCCTCAAAGTCATCCGTGTTTAGAATCACAGCCTGCTTCGTGCCGATCGGGACGTTGAACTGTCCCCTTAGATTCACTCGATAAAGACCATTCCAACAAGTTCGATTCAGGTAGAGAAATCGCGCTGCCCGGGAATGAGGCGACATCAGTCGCGCATCGCGTACACGGTAGTAGTACTTCTGATCATGATTCCTCTGATGCTCCTTCAGAAACCTGAAGACTGACTTCCAGTCGTCCCTAATGGATATGTAGGTGGCAACAAGCTCGGAGTTTATATCGGAGAGGACGGCAGACGGTGGATCAAGGAAGAAATAGACCGCGGCGCCACCCAGGAATGGCTCGTAGTAATTCTTGAACGTCGCGGGGAAAACGCGCCCATATTCGCTCGTAAGCCAGCGCTTTCCACCGGCCCACTTCAAGAATGGCACTAGTGGCTGCGTCCTGTTATCGGTCGCCTCAGTCACATTCCGTTCCCCAAAAAAGTCCCCCTGCGTCAGAAGTCTACGTATTGGCACCTAATTCTCCAGTGACGCCCAACGCCCCCGTTCAGCGGTCGGCACGACCCAGCAACTCCGATAGCAACGGCAAGTTCCGCACCTTTGGCGGACCGGGCGGAGTCTTCTTTTGCGAAGGGCTGTCCGCGCCGCCGTCTGACGTCTTCCAGGAAGGTTTCAGGAAGCGCGAAAAACGGCAGCTAGGATTTCGGATGTCTTGCCTCTCTCACGCCATCAGTTCCGGGTGCTTCTTCTGAAGCCACACCTCCACGTGGCCCTTTAGTTCCGTGGCGAAGGCGACCGCTTCCGCAGCTTCCTGGTCGGAGACGGACCCTGCGACCTCGTAGTCGCACAGGTTGCGCTTCTTGCGGAAGGCGTCCAGTTGCCGCACCTGACTTGCGGGAAGGCCCAGCGGGCGGGCGAGGGATTCGACCACCCTGTAATGATGGGCGTCCCGCGAGGCGCGAAAACCCTCGGCGGCAAGGGCGGCGGTGGCGGCCTGGAGCGCCGCCGCGTAGGCGATGGCCAGCTTCCGGTCGGGGCTCAGGCCCGGGAGCGCGCAGTCCTTTAAGTCCCGCGCGATCACGTCCAGGTGGGCGCGGGTCTCCTCAGCGCTTGGGACGTGCTCGACGAGCCACCCGTTTTCCAGCCAGCCCTTCAAGCTCATGAACGTCTCCGATCAGGAAGACCTTCGGTCCCCGAATCACTGTGGATAGAAAGGCGTGCCCGGCCGCCGCCTTGGCGCGGAACTCCGCGGGCGGATAGACGGTGGGGTTGATCTCCCGGCCCAGGTGCTCCTGGGCGGGAGCCAGGGCTTCGACCACTTTGGAGAGCGTTACGTCCCCAACTACCATCACGTCTACATCGCTCTTGGGGCCCTGGCGTTCGGCGGCAAAGCTGCCGTAGAGGAAGGCGGTCTGGATGTGGTTTCCGAGGAGCAGCAAAGCTTCCCGGAGGACATCCGCGGCGCCTGCGGTCTTCACGACGAGCGTCCGCAGTTCATGAAAAATTGGACAGTCCGGGTTCGCCTGGTAGTAGACCTGGCGGCCGCTGGGCCGCCGGGTCAGGATACCCACCGCCGCGAGCTGTTCCAATTCCCGCTGGACGATGCCGTTGCCCGTGGCCGCGTAGCGCGCCACCTGGCGGACGTAGAACGCCTCCTCGGGGCGCCCGAAGGCCAGGACGAGCACGGCGCGGCGCGTCTTGCCGAAGAGAAGGGTTCCCAGGGAAATGGGTCTTCCTGTCCTCATTTCAGGTGCAATTGTACCCCTTTTGGGTGCGATGTCAATCCTCAGGTGGTAAGGGGGGACTCAAAGGCGACACCGGATCCAACTGTTTTGGCCTTCCAAACCGACTCGCCAATGCGTTCAGAAATGCCGTTTTAAGCGGGTTTGTCATACAGTCAATTCACCCACAAATTGGCTACCGGGTTGCATGAGTACTCGCCGGCCTTGGGACCCTTGAAATGTCGTTTGCCTGGATATTTCTGGGGCACCCGGACAGCATCAAGATCGAATACGTAGTCGCCTGTCTTTGTGAACCGATTAACGGTCTCCTACTTTGGCCACGCCCCCTTCGGTGGGCGCCGTCAACGGTCTCACTTCCCCACAACTTCGAGGGCTTCCCAGAGCCGCGCGAGGGCGCGGGCGGTCTTCTCGGAGGGCAGGGCGTAGGAGAAGCGCACCCACCGCGCGCCGTACTCGCTGAAGTAGACGCCGGGGACCACCGCGAGGCCGAACCTCTCGGCGAGGTAGGCGCCCATGGCCGCGGAATCCGCCATTCCGGCCCGGTCCATCCAGGGCCCCAGGTCGAGAAACGCGTAGTAGCCCTTGCCCAGGACGGCGCGGAGCTTTTTCTCCGCGACGAAGCGGGCCACCACCTTCCGGCTCTCGTTGGTGGGGCCCACGACGCCCGCCGAGGCTCTCTCGAACCCCATCTGGTAGGCGGCCATGGCCACGGCCTGGCTGTGGAAGGAGGGGATGACGCCGTGGGAGGCGCGGTCCTGCATGAACTTCACCAGCTTCGCCGGGGCCAGCAGGTGGGCGTTGCGCACGTTGCTGGCGCCGAGCGACTTGGTGATGCCGTCCAGAAAGAGGCAGCGGTCGCGCTCGGAGGGGGCGAGGGCGCCGAGGAAGCGGCTCAGGTCGTGGGGGGCGCCGTCCGTGACCCGGTGGTAGATCCAGTCGAAGAGGACGAAGGGGACGCCCGCGGCGAAGGCCGCCCGGGCCAGGGAGAGCTGCTCCGTCTCGGGGATCGTGCGTCCCGTGGGATTGTCGGGGCTGGTCACCACGAGCCCCGCCACCTTGCGCCCGCCCTGGCGAGCGGCGAAGGCCACGCTCTCGGCGATGCCCTCCGGCGTGAGGGCCCAGGCGCCGGCCTCGCGGCCCGGCGCCAGAAGGACGTTGGCGCCCACGCCGTAGGGGCCCCAGTTGTAGGAGATCCACGGGACCCGCGAGACCAGCACGAAGTCGCCCCGGCGACCGTGGCCGAGAAACTGCATGGCGTCGTAGGCCTTGCTGAGGGCGTCGCGCCCCCCCTGGCAGCCAAGGACGTTGGCGGGGCCCCATCCGGCGGCGGGGTCGAGCTTCCAGTACTCCTCGAGCACCGACTTCCGGTAGGCCGCGGTGCCGAAGGGCTGGTCGTAGGCCGAGCCGTGCCTCTTCTGCAGCTCGTGGGCCCGGTCGTAGACCTCCTCGGGCACGCCGGGGAGGCTCGCGCCTCCGTCGCCCTGGCTGGCGTCGAACTCCTCCCCTTGTGGAAAGTCGCGGTGGTAGACGGCCAGCGCGTCGCGGATCTCGAACATCCGCGAGCCGGGGATGCCGCACATGGTGGAGGGGCTGGAATCCACCCCGCAGAGTTCGGCGGGCGCCACCACCAGGGCGGGGGCGTCTTCGGAAGGGATCGGGCGGGCCGGATCGGCCATCGTCACACCTCAGGTCGGATTCATACCCAGTTGCGATCCAAGGTAGATGCTGAGGCTGGAGAGTGCTTCGCACCTTCCTGGACTCGCAGCCGTCTCTCCAGAAGATGGTTTCGGGAAGGCCGTTGCAGGCATTCCTCTTGCGTGCCGGCCTCGCGAGCCCCGGCCCTTCGGGCGCTCCAGCCCAGCCTCCTCCTCCGGTTTCTTGCCGCCTCCCCCCACTTTATCGAGTGCGCCGCGAGTCTCGGACCTCCTGCTGCGTCACGCGTCGCGGGCTGAGGCGCTCGACGTACATCCCAGTACGACTCGGCCTCGCCCGCTCGCGTTCCT